>CAIZXK010000673.1 GCA_903936865.1 uncultured Bacteroidales bacterium
ACTTCGATATTGAGTTTAAAATCTTTTTCAAGACCAAAATATCGAAGGAATCCAATAACTGTTTCCGTATCAAAATCATATTGATGCTTGGAAGGTTCCATTGGTTTTGGCTCTATAAGGAAACTGCCTTTAAACCCTTGTTTGCGGGCATAATCACGTGCCATTGTGAGAAAACGACCTAAATGTTCTTTTTCGCGCTTCATATCAGTATTTAATAAAGACATATAACCTTCTCTACCACCCCAGAATACATAATTTTGACCTCCGAGTGCAATGGTTGCATCTATGGCATTTTTAACCTGAGTTCCGGCATAGCTTACTATATGAAAATCAGGATTGGTAGAAGCTCCGTTCATATACCTTGGATTTGAAAAAACATTGGCAGTTCCCCATAATAATTTAATACCGGATGCAGCCTGCTTTTCTTTGGCATATTCTACCATAGTTATCAAGCGTTTTTCAGATTCTGAAATGGTATCGGCTTCATCTACCAAATCATAATCATGAAAACAGTAGAAAGGAACGCCAAGCTTACTTATAAATTCAAAAGCAAAATCCATTTTAGCTTTGGCTCTGATTATCGGATCTTTGGTTTCAGCCCAAGGGTAAATCTTAGTTCCCGGGCCAAAAGGATCAGCTCCGGTGCCACAGAAACTGTGCCAGTATGCTACTGCAAATCGTAAATATTCTTTCATCGATTTTCCAGCAATGATCTGATTTTCATTATACCATTTAAATGCTAATGGATTTTGTGAAGTTCTTCCTTCAAATTTAATTTTTCCTATTCCTTTAAAAAATTCAATGTCTCCTGTAAGATATTCCATATTTTTAATTGATTAATTGATTTTTGATTTTAAATTATTTATTTGCAATTCCAATGCAGTAATCCATTCTTCTAAAGCATTTTTTGTTTCTTTCAACGTTTTTTTATTTGGTCTGGTAATACTGATTATGTTAAGATTTTTAAATGCTTCTTTTTCAGATTCGTATATTCCGCATCCTATTCCTGCACCAATTGCTGCACCAGTTGCTCCGTTGGTATCATATAGTTCAATAATTGAATCTGTTGCATTTGAAAGTGTTTGTCTGAATACAGGACTCAGAAACAAATTGGCATTTCCTGCTTTAATTGTTCGTGTCTGAACTCCGGTGTTGTTTAAAATTCGCATACCATAAGCAAATGAAAAAGCAATTCCTTCGATGGCAGAACGTATTAATTCATTTTTCCCATGAATATTAAAATTCAGATTCAGAAGATTAGCATTTACAATTTTATTTCCGAGCATTCGCTCCGAACCATTTCCAAAAGGAATAAACAGTAAGCCGTTAGAGCCTACCGAAGCTTCTTCTGCTTTCTGATTCAATTCATTATAGGTATAGTTTTCGCCAAACATTCTTTTTATCCATGAATATAAAATACCAGTCCCATTAATACATAGCATTACTCCATACCGTGGATTGCTGACAGTATGATTTACATGTACAAAAGTATTTATCCGTGAAGCTTTATCGAAAAGTATCTGATTGTTAACTCCATAAACCACTCCTGAAGTGCCAGCTGTAGCTGCTACATCTCCGGGTTGAAGAACATTTAGTGATAAAGCGTTATTTGGTTGATCACCGGAGCGATAGCTAACTGGAATTCCTTCGGGTATACCCAATATTTCCGAAGCCTTTTTGTTCACCTTTCCCTGAAAACCCATAATTGGCACAAGATCTGGAATCAAATTTTTTTCAATCCCATAATAATTCAAAAGCATTTCTGATATTTCTTCTTTTTCGAAATTCCATAAAATTCCTTCTGATAAACCAGTTGATGTTGTTTTACATTCTCCTGTAAGTTTCATAGCCAGATAATCTCCCGGAAGTAACATCTTATAAATTCTTTTGTAAATAGCTGGTTCATTTTCTTTTACCCATTTTAGTTTGGATGCTGTAAAATTTCCAGGTGAATTCAACAACTCGCTGAGACATTTTTCTTCTCCTAATTCTTTAAAAGCTTTGTCGCCATAAGGAATAGCACGACTATCGCACCATATAATAGAAGGACGGAGTACCTTGTGATTCTTATCAACCAATACTAAACCATGCATCTGATAAGAAATTCCTATTGCTTTGATTTCTTTGGCTTTAATATCAGGATTTGAAAGTAGTAGTTGTGTTACTTTTACAATATTTTCCCACCAGGTTTCAGGATTTTGTTCAGCCCAGCCAGCTTGCGGAGCATTTATTTTCATTTCAGTTTTGGGATATTGTGCCATAGCAATACACTTTCCTGTTGATGCTTCAAGTAATGATGCTTTTATGGAAGAACTTCCAATATCGAAACCAAGTAATGTCATTGGATATATTTTGAATATTTATATAAATTTTTTGTAAAAATAAG
>CAIZXK010000674.1 GCA_903936865.1 uncultured Bacteroidales bacterium
GTGGAGCAGGCGATAATATCACTATAAACACAGGCAAGGTGCTTACATTGGCAAGCAATAGCAGAATAACAGTAATCGGAGCAATAAAGAACAATGCAGGCAAAACCGGACTGGTATTGGAATCAGGCACATCATTTATACAAAACAATGTTGATTTGCAGGCAACAGCCAAAAGGTATCTGGATAAAGGCTGGCATTTGTTTGGAACTCCTTTTAAAAAGAGTATGCAGACCATGTCAAACTTAGCTCCTGCTGGTGGTAGTCTTCAGTTGAAACCTTATAATAATGGTATTAATTGGCTTACTATTGCTACCTCCTCTTACCTTATACCAACAACAGGCTATGCCATAAAACCAAATGAAAATTATACAATGACTTTATCGGGTAATTTGTATTACAGTCCGTTGACATCTGATTACACCAATACTTTAACTTTTAATGGAACTTCTTCATCTCAAAGCTGGAATCTGATGGCAAATCCTTATACTTCTTATATAAACTGGATACTGATGGGCAAAACCAATGTAAACCAAAGCTTGTATTTATGGGATAATACAATGAATCCAACATTATCGCCAACAACTAATACCACGTATTTCAGAACCTATAATGCAGCTTCAAACGTTGGGGTTCCGTCAGGAACTACTCCGTACATTGCACCATTACAGGGTTTCTTTGTAAAAGCAACTTATACCAATCCGAAACTGACTTTTCCACCATCAGCAAGAACACACAGCAATTCTACCTACTACAAGGACGCATCTACAGAGATAGTGCTTCGTTTAAAAGCAGAAACAGGAGAAGGTGCTGATGAGCTGGTGATTTGTAAAAACAATACAGCAAAGCAAGGCTTTGAGGAATTTGACTCAGAAAAGATGTTGAATGGCAATCCATTGGAATTGTATTCTTACGCTAAAACCAGTGAAAAGCTAACTATCAATACCATCGAAAATACCCAGACAATCATACCGTTGGGAATAAATGGCATGGCAGGAAGCAAAGCAAAAATCACTGCATTTGCACTGGAAACAAGCCAACAGGTTTACCTGGAAGACCGCCACAAAGGCAAGCTAATCAGCTTGTCGGAAAACACGGAATACAGCTTTGATTTTCCAACAAATGAAATACAAGGTAGATTCTTTATCCGTTTTGGCAATATGAATACACCACTGACAACTTCGGATATTAAAGTTTTCGAAAATGATAATCTGCTGAATATCATTGCTCAAACCGGAGAAAATATAGAACAGGTTGAGGTTTATACTTTAACAGGAGTTTGTGTTTTCAAAACAGAAGGCAACAGCAATATGTTTACTTCGAAGTTAGAATTAGCCCCTGCTATTTATCTGGTAAGGGTTAAAACATCTCTTAATACAATGAATATCAAATTAAACTGGAAGTAAACTCTTATTATATCATTTTATTGAAACTTAAAAATGCTTGTATTGAAAAAAGATACAAGAATTTTTTTTATAGATGAATGTAAGAAATATCTTACATGGAATTCAGCATTGTCCTACAAGAAATTTAAAATATTTCAGATAAATTTGAAAAAAAACATGAAATATATTGTAAGATACGGAAATCCAACTGCATGTAATTTTTGTTTAGGATTTGCAAAAAAAAAAAATCACTGAATAATCAGAATAGATATAATGAAGTTTGAATTTCATATTTTAAAAGCTATCTTATGAATGAAGAAAAGCTTATAAATAATCGTCCTTTTAGCACTAAAAGTATTTTAGTTTTAATTTTATTGTTGTTTGTATCGTTCTATTCATGTAATAGAACAGGGAGCACAAAAGTTGATAAGACCAAAGATTTGAATTTAATCTCATATCTAAAGCAGCAAGCCTTAAATAATAGTGATAAAAATATCGACAGTGTTCTGTTGTATGCTGATTCGGCTATTAATCTTATGCGTAAAGTCGACTATTATAACTCAGATACTTTGCTTTCGCTTCTTACAATTAAGGCTACTTTGTATTATAGCAATAATCTTTTTGATAGTACTTTTTCTATTTTAAGTAGATATTATAATTATGCAGAAGAACATGCTGATTTAAAATTGCAAGCTAAAACAGCACTCTTAATTTGCAGATTTGCTCATACTAAATTCAACTATTATTTAATCGAAAAATATATCCCAAAAGCCATTAAATTGCTGGAGAATCAGGATGATGAATATGATAAAGCAATGGCTTATAATATATATGGTTCTTATTTAGATAGTAAAGATGATCATAAAAAAGCTATTGAGTTTTTTCTAAAAGCATATAAAATCTTTGAGTCTTCAAATTTGTATTCTGAATTAAGTAGTGTGAGTATTGATATTGGAAATAACTTTAATGCAATTGGCAGCAAAAAAGATGAATTATATTATAGTATGGTTGCTGTAGATGCAGCAGTAAAGTCAAAAGATACTGCTAATTTAATGAATTCGTTGGTTAATTTGGGCGTGTATTACAGAACTGAAAATCCTGATAGCTCATTGTTTTATTATGATAAAGTTATATCTCTAAACCCAATTGGGAAAACGAACAGATCTGTTCTTTTAGCTAAATACAATAAGGCAGGTTTGTATGCCGATAAAAAGGATTTTAAAAAAGCTTTTAAAGAATTTAATGATGTGTTAGCAGAATGCTTTCATACCAAAGATTATCTTGGAATATCGTATGCATATAGTGGAATTGCTTTTGTTTACGAAGGTATGAAAAAAGGAAATCAGGCAATTGATTGTCTAAAACAAGCTGTAAAACTTACTGATTCAATTGGTGAAACCAGCTTAAAGATGTCATTATTATCACAGCTACAAAGTATGTATGAAGAGAATGCTAAATACAAAGAAGCTTATTTATTATCAAAAGAAATAAAGATTTTTAAGGATTCTACAATGGCTATTGAAAAACAAATTGCAATCCATGAGATGGAGTCAAATTATCAATCAGAGAAAAAAGAATTAGAAAATAAACTCTTAAGATCAGAATTAGCTAAAAAGGACAAACTGCTTATTAATCGTTATCTGATAATTATTGCACTCTTATTAATTACATTAATATTAGGTGTACTCTTATGGCTTGACAGAATGCTTTACAAGCAACGTGCTTTTGCTTATGATGTATTGATGAGGAAATATAAACAAGAAAGTGAACAATACAGTACACAGAAAGCAAAAGAAATAAATTTCGAGAATTCAATAAAAACAACTGAATGTAATGATACTTCATTACAACTATATGATCAAATTATAGATTATTATAAAACTAAGAAACCTTATCTTGAACCTTTTTTTAAAGTTGATGATATTGTAGCAGAACTAAACAGCAGTAATAAAGCAATTGCCCAAGCATTAAAATGTAAAGGTTATAATTTTTTCTCCCTAACTAATTTATTTAGAGTTGAAGAAGCCAAAACAAGGATGGCTAATAAAACATATTTGAATTATAAGATAGAAGCCATAGCTAAAGATTCGGGTTTTGGTACAAGAATGAGTTTTTATAATGCCTTTGAACAAGTTACAGGTATCAAACCTAAGTTTTATCGAGATAATATTAATGCAGATACTGATGAAATGCATACCGCTTAACGACAAAGCAATCTCATTTGGTGATATAGCGATTTAGTGATTTAAGAAAATAAAGCTACCATTTTTTTTGCAGTTGATTAGTGGAGAACTTCCATTATTAATTGATTTTAATGGGTCAGGGTCAAAAGTTGGGGATTAAAGAAATAAATATTAGATTTGCAATAAAAAAGTAAGTACAATCGAAACAATAAATATACAACTGCTGCGTCAATTATTTCCATCAGAATTAATGGATTATTTTGACATATCAAATTATGAAGTTTTAGGTGATATTCATTCCAAACAAGAGTTTTGGGTAATTGAATTTACAGAAAAGAATGAACTTCCAAATGGTTATAATCCAAATGAATATGAGTCTAAAGGATTTATGCAAAGTAAATTAATACAAGACTTTCCTTTGA
>CAIZXK010000675.1 GCA_903936865.1 uncultured Bacteroidales bacterium
CATATTATATTTTATCAAATGTATAAAAAAAACCTTCATTTTGAGAAAAAAATGAAGGTTTTTGTAAAAAATAAAGTAACGTTAATGCTAATAATTAGCAACTAATTGTATATTAGTTCAAACCATTGTTATTTGCATAAGCGATAAGTTCAGAATTTGAGTAAATATTAAGTTTTACCATAATTTGTTTTAGAGAAGTATCATAAAGATTTAAACTTATTTTCTGTTTTTTTGTAATTTCTTCTTTTGATAATCCCGATGCAATTTGTCCTAAAAATTCTTTCTCTTTCTTTGTAAGCTGTATTGCCTGATTTAAATCGTCATAAGAAAATTCAGACAATAATTCCTGAATAAAAATATCTGATATTTCGCGGCTTATGTAGTTTTTATTATCGTAAACAGAGTTTATTGCTTCTATAAGTTCATCGTAGGAGCAATCTTTAAGCAAATATCCGGTTGCACCAGCTTTAAACATACCAATTACATATTCCCGTTCAGTATGCATAGAAAGAGCAATAACTTTTATTGAATCTGTATTTTCATAAATTTGTTTGGTAGCTTCAATTCCATTTAATCCTGGCATACCAATATCCATTAAAACTATATCTGGTTTAAGTTCCATTGCCATTTTTAAAGCATCAATACCATTGTCGGCTTCACCAATTAATGTAATTTCCTTTTCATTTTGAAGTAGATTTTTAATTCCTGCTCTCAAAATTTTATGATCTTCAGCTAATAAAATTTTTATGTTCATATTCCTATATATTAAAATTACTTAATAGATTTTATTTTGCAAATATATCTTTTTTATTTCCTTTTTAAAAATTTAAAATTAAAAAATTATTCTTCCAATTGATTAAAGCTTGAATATTTTCTCCATTTCTGAATTACTTGTGTCATATCTTCTGGTAATTCTGAATCGAAAAAGAAATTTTTCCCAGTGGTTGGATGAATAAAACCTAATGACTTGGCATGTAAAGCATGCCTTGGAATTATTTTAAAGCAATTATCAATAAATTGCTTGTATTTCGTATAAGTAGTTCCTTTAAGTATTTGATTTCCACCATAGGTTTCATCATTAAAAACTGGATGTCCTATGAATTTTAAATGTGCTCTGATCTGGTGTGTTCTTCCTGTCTCTAGTTCGCATTCTATCAATGTGATATAACCAAATCTTTCTATAACTTTATAATGTGTAATTGCTGTTTTTCCTGAGCTTCCGTCAGGGAAAACAGTCATTACCTTTCTGTCGCGTGGATGACGCCCAATATTACCTTCAATGGTTCCGCTATCTTCCTTAAAATCGCCCCATACCAATGCATGATATTTACGTTTGATGCTGTGATCGAAAAATTGTCGTGCCAAATGAATTTGTGTCATTTCGTTTTTAGAAACCAATAATATACCAGATGTGTTTTTATCAATTCTATGAACCAGATAAGGTTTGTTGTTTTCAGATAATTCTTTCCCATTTTTCATTAAATGAAAGCTTAATGCATTAACCAACGTTCCTGTATAATTACCATATCCCGGATGAACAACCATTTCTGGTGTTTTATTTACAAGTAATAAATCATTATCTTCATACACAATATTGAGAGGAATATCTTCGGGCAAAACCTCCGTTTCTCTTGGTGGATATGCTAGTACAATACTGATTACATCAAGTGGTTTTATTCTATAGTTGGGTTTAATAGGTTTGTCGTTCACCAAAATATTACCTGCATGAGCTGCATTTTGAATTTTGTTTCTGGTGGCGTTTTCAATCCGAATTACGAGATATTTATCAATTCTCAACAAACCTTGTCCTTTGTCAACAACAAAGCGGTAGTGTTCATATAAATCCTGTTCTTCGTCTTCTATAATCAGGCTGTTTTCGTCTTCAACACTTTGTTGGTTTTCCTCTATCATGAAATTTATTTATCTGGTAATTATTAGTTTTTTTGTTTGTTGATTTCCATCAGAAAGATTAGAAACTCTGATAAAGTAAACACCATTTGAAAGGTTATTCAACTCTATCTGATTTTCGAAAGCAGATTGATAAACCTTATTTCCTAAAATGTCAAAAATCTGAATTGAATAATCTTTATTCTGTAAGTTTAAATTTGATTGGAGATTAATCTGTAAATTATCATATTTCAGCGGATTGGGAAAAATTTCAAAGGTGAAATTTTCCTTTTGCATTTCATTTATTCCTAAATATTCAACGCCAAAAACCGGACGAATCATCAATGAACCTTTCAAGAACGATTGGTTCCAGCTTCCACTTGAATTATAAAATATATGACTTTCTGAAGATGTATTTCTGTCAAATCCAATATTTAAATTGTCATCAGTAGTTTGTATCATTCCAACATATATTTTACCATTAACAATCAGATTTCTATTGAGTATATATTTTTGGAATTTATTATTTTCTGTATTTTCTATTGGTAAAATCGGACTACTTCTATAGATGGTATCTCCTGGTTTTCCGCTTCCATTATCATTCCAGACACATAAATAGAAGTATTTTAAATTACTGTTGTTTAATATTGAGTTAAAATACATTTCAACTGCAACTAAAGTATCGGTTTTATTTAAATTGAACTGGTAAGCTAACTTTGAGCCAGCGGGTGTTAATCCATAACCATTTTCTGCAGTTCCATCGTCATAAGCATAATAATCATCAAACTTTTGTATAAAAATATTGGTATCGTTTTGTGGTCGAAAATCCTGACTAATTCCTTCTTTAAACAAATGTCTGATTTCATACCATGATTTTGTACCAATAGCTAACGGGAAATTATAAACTACCGGAGGACGAGCATGAAAGTTATATTGTTGATAACCATTTGTCCAATAAGAATCAATATTGAAAAAACCTCCATCATAATTTGCAACAACGCTTCCAAACTGATTACGTATTTCATATTTATAACTCGAAGCATGTGCTATACCATCAAGATTGCTTAATTTGTTACTAATTGTATCATTAATTTCGCTTGCAATAAACTGGCTGGCTGGCATTGCCTGATAATTTTTGAGGAAAGAGGATGCCTTTTCAATAAAAGTAAGGTCTTTACGAACAGTATCATTTATAGTACGACTAATTCCTAAATATACATAATCAATATTCCATTGGTCGCAATTACCTGACCAACTTGGAATTATATTATTGCCAAGACTACTGTAATTTCTAAAACGAAATCGGAATCCATTTTTATAATATTTTGCTGTATCATTAATTGGAATAATTACATATTTAAAATAATTGCTATCTATCTTAAAGATAGTATCTAAGGGCATCCCTTTGGTACTCCAAATTCGATTCCATTGAGTATCTGCCTGACATACCGGGCAATAAAATTCAAGAACTAGTGAGTCTTCTGCTTCGGGAGCATCACCTATACGTTCCCATGCAGCACCCCTGCCTCCGCCTGGTTGAAAATAGAAGCTGAAATATAGAGAATCAGATAATTTAATTGCTTTAAGAGCCGGTGTAAAAACGCTGTCTAATCTTATAGGTTTTGAGGTTAATGTATCTGACGGAAACTGACTTATCAATGCATTTGGATAAATAATGCCATTGTGATTAAGGGCATCAAATGTTGCTACCCCAATTGTTGGAGGATTAATAGTAAATTGAGAATTTACGAATACATAATTATCTGCCCATAAATTGCTGTCGGGATATAATGTGTAATTTGAGAAATCATCTATAAATGGAAGTTTTATAGCTTCTATTGTAGATTTTGAATTGTGATGGGTTTTCTTTTTCTTATCCATCAATGGATTTCCGCTAAGCGGCAACAATACTTCCTGAGCTAATCCCATAGAAATGTAAAAGAATGTGATGCAAAAATAAATAACTATCTTTTTCATATTTATGCTTTAAAAATCTGATGATTCTTCTGTTGTTGAATCATATTTATAATTTCTAATTAATTCCTTAAAGTTTACCTTTTTATCTGAACGATACCAGATGTCGATGGTTTGACCCATATTTACTGTTTTTCCGGGAAAATAGGCAGGAGTTTGACGATACACTCTTGCATGAACAGTGTCTTTTCCATCTTCAAATATCTCACTTCCAATATTTAGCGATGATTCTCTAAGTATCTTCATCACTTCACTCTGCTTTTTACCCAATAGGAAAGGCATCATCATTAAATCGCCACCAGTTCCTTTACCCAAAACCAAGTCAATACGTGAACCCTTTTTTACAAATTCGCCAACACCAATCTGATTCCCTTTGTATTTTTGTTCAAGGACAGCATTTTTTGCAATATCAGGTTTATATTCCAACGTTCCAACTTGCAGTCCATAAGTTTCTAAAAGTGAAGTTGTCTGACGTAAAGATAAATCAATTAGGTTGGGCATACTAACTTTTTCTGCTTCAGCAGAAACAACGGTTAAATATATAGTGCGACTATGTTTAACTTTTGCATTGGGATAAGGATCCTGAGAAATAATACTTCCTTTTGGTCGTTTTGCATCATAAACGGAATCAACAACTTCAAATTCGAAACCATTATCTTTTGCATATTCACCCAACTCATCAGGTTGCATTCCGGTAAAGTCCGGAACGGTAAATGCTTGTCCATGATGTGTATAATATTTTAATGATAATATAATTAAAAAGATGGTTGCTAATACCAAACCAAATGCTAGAAGCAGATGCTTGAAAAATGTCCGGCTTTTCAGAAAATCTAATAAACTCATTGTATTGTTTTATTCCTATACTATCTGTTGATAATTAATGTGAAAACTATAACTCATTTTCATTTGAATTATTGTTTAACTTACTTTGCAAATTTACAATTTTTTATTGTTTTTTATGATATTTTGCTTCAAAGAAGAAGTATAAAAAAGTTTGTTTTAGTGTAACCTTATAGCTGCAAATTTTATTCTATCAATTACGAATTACATGAATTACTCGATTTAATTTAAAAAATATTATGAGATAGAATATTTCAACTAACTAATAATAAAACACTAATAAAATAAATACGAATTTAAGTTTTTACAAAAAAACAAAGCTATAGATAATCAGATTTTAACTGGTATGGTCAATAATTATCTTCCATTTCCCTTTTATCTTTCTCCATAATAGCGAAAAATTACCTCCAATATCCCCTTTTTCTCGACTTAGATGCCAGCTTCCAATTACCATAACATTTCTTTTATTGATAAATTGAAAGTTCAGATTGTCAAATAAAAGCATTCCCATAGCAGATCTGTCAGGATATGATTTCATGTAATTATCCAATGTTTGCTTCCATCCATAAGTAACTTCATTTTTACTCACAAACATCATTGAATCAGATTGCCAGTAATGAAGCATATAAGCTTGAATATTGCCTTGATTCCAGGAGCTTTCCTGTTCTTTTAACAATGAATTTATTTCTTTAAAGCATTTTTTATTTTGCCAAACGGAAACAATAGTTATAAATATAATTGCTGTAAAAGCTATCAACCTTTTGTGTTTTTTCATTAAAAATTATATTTAATTTTTATAGTAATTCAGTTGTTGCATTTAAATTATTCATACTTAAATTTCTCAATATCCCTTCTTTCTCTTTTGGTTGGTCGTCCGACTCCACGATCACGTTTCTCAAAATTGGTTTTTCGTGCAATTCTAAGGCGTTCAATTTCCTCGGTTGGCGTTTGATCTTCCACAAAATCTACAACAAGTTTTGCCGATAAGCGTTTGTCGAGTAAATTCTTTACCAATAAGATTTTTTTTAATTGTTCTATTTGAACTTCAATTACTTCTCCAATCTTTACAATATGAGAAGCTTTTGATGGAATACCGTTGATTTTAATTTTTCCTGCACGGCAATCTTCTGTAGCCTGATTACGGGTTTTGTAAATCCGCACACACCAAAGCCATTTGTCAATACGAACTTCCATCCGACTATTTATTTCTGACGGAAATACAAAACAATTGGCGAACCAGAAAAGTCGAATAACTCTCGCATCTTATTTTCTACAAAACGTTTGTAAGGATCCCGAACATATTGTGGTAAGTTGCAGAAAAAAACAAATGTGGGATATGCAGTTGGTAATTGAGTAATATATTTTATTTTGATATATTTACCTTTATGAGCAGGTGGAGGATTTTCTGTTAATAAAGGAAGGAAAATCTCATTTAACTGTGAAGTTGTGATACGTTTACCACGGTTTTTATATACTTGTGTAGCAGTTTCCAAAACTTTAAAAATCCTTTGTTTGTTTGGAACAGAAGTAAATATTATAGGAACATCTCTAAATGGAGCAATTCTTTCACGTATTTGTTCTTCGAATTCTTTATGTGTATTGGTTTCTTTTTCAACCAAATCCCATTTATTAACGACGATAACTACACCTTTTTTATTCTTTTCTGTTAAGCTGAAAATATTCAGATCCTGAGCTTCCATTCCCATTGTAGCATCAATCATAAGCACACAAACATCACTGCTTTCAATGGTTCTAATTGATCGCATCACAGAATAAAACTCAATGTTCTCATAAACTTTACTTTTCTTTCTCAATCCGGCAGTATCTACCAGTAAAAAATCGAATCCAAAACTATTGTATCGTGTATATACAGAATCCCTTGTAGTTCCTGCGATAGGAGTTACTATATTCCTTTCAACTCCAATAAATGCATTTATAATAGATGATTTACCAACATTAGGTCGACCGATGATTGAGATTTTGGGTAATTCCGGAGCGTTATCATCTGTTTCTATTACAGAGAATTCTGCAACAACATCATCTAATAAATCACCTGTTCCCATTCCATTAATGGATGAAATGCAATATATTTCACCTAAACCTAAAGAGTAGAAGTCATTCACATCAGCAATTCTTGCATTGTTATCAACCTTGTTGGCAACTAAAAATACTTTTTTATTGCATCGGCGTAATAAATCAGCAACATCTTCATCCAAAGGAGTTAAGCCTTCTTTAACATCAACAAGAAAGCAAATAACATCTGTTTCTTCTATTGCTAGAACAACTTGTTTGCGAATTTCTTCCTCGAAAATATCATCGCTATTTTGGATATATCCTCCTGTATCGATTACAGAAAATTCTTTGCCATTCCAATTCGATTTTCCATAATGTCTGTCGCGGGTTACACCGCTTGTTGGATCAACGATGGCATCTCTCGTTTCAGTTAGACGATTAAAAAATGTTGATTTTCCTACATTTGGACGACCAACTAAAGCTAAAATATTTCCCATCCCTGTTTTTATTTCTTTTTTTGCAAAATTACAAATTTTTTAAGAGCTTAAAATACATTAAGTATTAATTATATTTTACAGAAAATTTATATTATTAAATTAATGATTAATTGCGACTTTGTTATAACTGATTCCGGAGGAATTCAGGAAGAAACTACTTTCTTGCAAAAACCTTGTGTAACTATGAGGACATCAACAGAAAGACCAAGCACAA
>CAIZXK010000676.1 GCA_903936865.1 uncultured Bacteroidales bacterium
AGTTGTAAAAATTAAACATCGAAATATTTCAGAAATTGTTGATCAGATTAGTCCCAATAACTATGTTAAAGAATTTACAATATCGTATCGTAAATTTATTAATTTTTGGAATCAATATTTGGTCGGGTATTTTTCTTATATCCCTAAATTTGCAACTACAATTGAAATTATTGATAATGTTGAAAATATTAACTATCTATCTTTACAAATTACTGACAATAACAACGTAACTGGGTTTTTAAATGGTACTCCAACTGATTTAAAAGTAACTTTTAGTACGAATCAAAATACAAATCAGAACTTTAGTTATAAAATAACTTATACGAAAGGATCTATACAGCAAATATCAAATACAATAAACGGAACCCTTTCAGTTGCACCACAAGAGGCAAATCTAATTCAAATATATTCGGGAAACAATCAAACTTCGAATACGCAAGGACAGTTACCTCAGCCTATAAAAGTCAAAGTTTTGGATGTTAATAATAATCCAATATCAAACGTAACTGTTTATTTTTCATTATCTCCTGGATGTGGTGTTTTGTCCCAATCACAAGTGATTACAGATGCAACAGGCATTGGAAGTACAAGCTGGACATTAAATATGGGAGGAGGTCCTAATCCGCAAACTTTAACAGCATGGGCTTTAAAGTCAGATGGAGTTACTTATATTAATGGTTCTCCTTTAACTTTTACTGCAACTAAAAGTATAAATCCAATTGTTGGAACTTGGAATATGTATTCTGGTGCACCCAAATTAGCTTATACATATAAAACACCTTTTATACCTGGTAATGATACTATGTATGTAGAACTTTTATATGAAACATTTGGTTTGCATCAAGTAAATGGATGGGAAACTTATCATATGTGGTGTGGTAATACACATATACCATTTGTGTTTACTATGGGTATTGAATTTAGAAAATTGCAATTTAATGATGATTTTACTTATGAGATTCATCAATGGGACTCATTAAATGTTAGTTTTTTGGGTGGACATCATGTAAATCAAAATACTTGTAATTTTGATTACAATAGTTTAGATTATGGTGGATTATGTGGCAATAGAGTTCAAATAAATGGAAATTGGCAAATAATTGGCGATTCATTGGTTTTAACTACAACTAGTTATATATATAGCACTGGAGTTTTTACTAGTCAATATAATTATCAAACAAAGTCATACTTGGAGTTCTTTAATAATAATTCAAGTCTGAATATTAAAGGTGATAAATATAATAAGCAAATTAAATAACAATTAAACAACAAAGACTATGAGAAATCTTTATTTATTATTTATTTCATCATTTATGATGATAAATGCATATTCTCAAAATTATCTGATTAATTTTACAGGATATGGTGTAACAAATGTAGTAAACAATGTACAAGTTCAGAATTTAACGCAAAATACTACTATTACTCTTAATGGAAATGATATATTACAATTAGGGTCATTAGGAATAAATGATATAGCTGATAAAAAAGGTATTATGATTTATCCAAATCCAATGACAAATGAAGCAGAAATATCATTTTTTATTAAGGTATCAGGCGAGGTAGATTTAACTATTAATGATATTTCTGGCAAAATTGTACTAATTTCACATAATATTCTTAAACAGGGTTGGCACAAATATAAAATTGGAGGGTTAAATAAAGGGATTTATTTTATTAATATTAAAGGTATTGATTTTATATATACAAATAAAATAATTAGTATTAACTCAATTGATGAACATCCTTTCATTGAACATAAAAATGATATAACAGCTAGCAATCAGAAAAGTACTTCATCAACGATTTTTATGTCATATTCTATAGGTGATAGATTACTTTTTAAAGGAATATCAGGAAATTATAGTACTATTATTACTGATATTCCAAATTCAAACAAAACAATTTCTTTTAATTTTATTTCATGTACAGATGCTGATAATAATAACTATCCAATTGTACAAATTGCTAACCAATTTTGGATGGCTGAAAATCTAAAAACAACAAAATATAACAATGGCAATACTATTGGTACGACTAATCCTATAAATAAAGATATTTCAAACGAGCTATCACCAAAATACCAATGGTTATATAATGACAATCAGTCAAATATTGAATATGGCAGATTATATACTTGGTATGCAGTTACAGATAATCGTAATGTATGTCCAATTGGGTGGCACTTACCTTCCTCAAATGAATTGGATAATTTGGCAGGTAATATTGGCGGAGTATTAACAGCAGGTAAAAAATTAAAAGAGGTAGGTATATTTCATTGGATGGGTTCAAATTTAGAATCAACAAATGAATATGGTTTTACTGCATTGCCTGGTGGTATTAGATTCTTTGATGGATCGTTTAATACAATTATGTTTTATGGTGAATGGTGGTCATCTACTACCGATCCTGATTATATTAATTATGCTTACGGTAGATCAATTTCATATAATCAAAATAATTTATTGAATAACTCAATGGATAAAAAATATGGAAGATCAGTTAGATGTTTAAAAGATTAAAATTATATAAAAAACACAAACATGAAAAAGTTTTATATTTTAATTATTGTAGTATTTATAGTAAATATCGCAAATGCACAATGGCAAAATACAAATTTTCCTTATAATGGAGGTGCAGTATATTCAATAGTAACAAATGGTTCAAATATATATGCTGGCACTGATGGCGGTGGATTTTATCTTTCTAATGATAATGGTGTGTCTTGGGTGGCCAAAAATAATGGACTAACCAATTTAATTATTCGTTCAATAGCATTCAGTTCTAATATTATAGTTGTTGGTACTGATGATGGTGTCTTTGTCAGTTCTAATTATGGTACAAATTGGAGCCAAATTGTTACAGGAGCATCAGTCTCTAGCATTGCTATTTTGGGAGGCAATTATATTTTTATCGGTGCTTCTGATGGATTATTTCGCTGTAATCTGGATGGTTCTGGTTTTTTTAAAGTTTGTAATGAATGTAAATCTTCAAATGTAATTTATAATGTTAATAATACACTTTATACTGGCATTGCAGATATTTTTGGAGCTAATTATGGTATTTATAAATCGATAGATGGTGGATTATCATGGGTTTCTAGTAATACAGGATTGTCAGCAGATACATGGGTTTATGATTTTGCAACTATTGGAAGTACATTGTATGCTGCAACTTCAAATGGTATCTATACTTCTTCCAACAATGGGGGAAATTGGAATAAAATAGCATCTTCCGACAATGCATTATTTAGTTTTATAAAATCTTTAGTTTCAAATTTGATTGTTATCTTTGATGACGGTATTTATAACTTTATAGGGTTGTATGATGGAGTTGGATATTGGAACATAATGCAAGGATTTGCAAATTCACCAATAGTTACCTCGTTTAATTTAAATAATACCTATGCTTATGTTGGATTATTAAATGGTAACATTTGGAAACGCCCTCTTACGGAAATAGCAACGGTTGGAATAGAAGACAGTCCTTTACAGAATGGTGTTTCAACCAATCCAAATCCTGTTAAAGATAAATTATTACTAAGAATAAATAAAAATTTTGATATTCAAAATGCAACATTTTCAATTTATAATATTCAAGGTCAATTAGTGTGTAGTCAAAATCTAAATCAGTATGAAATTGATATAAATGTTTCTTTTTTATCTAAAGGGTTTTATTTTCTAAAAGTTAATACAAAAAAAGGAGTAGGTATTAATAAGTTTACTAAAGAATAGAAGTAAATTAGTTTCTATTGAACTTTTTTTAAATTAAACAAGCTGAATTTTATATAATTTAGCTTGTTTTTTATAATACTGAAAAAATATTTTTAGTAGAATGTTGATTGTTAATTTTATTAAAAAAACTATAAGCCAATCTGCTATTACATGGATTAAACATGATAAATGGAATGGAACAGTTGCAATAGGAAGCAGATGGTAAAAATATGGAAATAGCAAAGTATTTGAACTTTTTAAAAATCAGTATTATTGTTTTGTTAATATATAATACTTTTATATATGCATCGTTTTCGCAATCTGACAATCATTTCACCATCACAGCCCATATAAAGGAGTTAAAAGATATGGTATTCTGTAAGATACAATAATATCAACAGTCAAAAGCGATAACCCACCCACCATGCATCAATACCATCGTAACAAGCGCACAGATGCTATGGGTTGTAAGCATCTAAGCAGGTACATTGATTTACAGTATGATATAAATGTAATGCTGATGGAAGCTATCATTATATATGCTTTGTCACAATCTAAGGTTAAGGCGTAATCTACTGATGGTCTACCACCTGTACTTTTCCCCAAAATTGGGGTAAACAGA
>CAIZXK010000677.1 GCA_903936865.1 uncultured Bacteroidales bacterium
AACTGAGCACCCCCATCACAAGTGCAATCAAAAAGTTCTCTAAGATTTCCATATCATTTTATATTATGTATTTTTTTATAATATATTTCCAACCATACTTTTTTTTAAAAAAATAGGTAAATTTCCTTATAAAAAACAAGGATATTTACCTATATTTTTTGCTTTTAATATTCTTTAACTTTGCTATATAAATTTTTTGTAATGGGAGCAACAAAAATTGTTTATTGTGTCAGGGATTTTTTATCAGGTGTAAAAATTAAAATATTATTGGAAAAAATTCCAACTGTAGAAATAATTGGTGAGTTTTATAATGATGAAGCCTTAATAAATCAATTAAACACATTAAAGCCTGATATTGTGATTTACGATCTGAAATCCAATAAACTAACTGATTTTATAAATATTCAGAAAATATTATCACAAAATTCAATGTTAAAGTTAATTGTAGCTGGATCTTATGAAGATTCCAGAACTATTGCAATTGCAATAAGTAGTGGTGCCAAGGCTTATGTTTTAAAAAAAGATATGACGGAAAAAGATTTATTAAATGCAATAAAATGTACAAATAAAAACAAATATTATATTTCAGGTTGTTGTGAAAATAAATTTGAAAATATTAGTAAAAAAATTCAGATTAATATGTTTTTAATATAATATATTTAAGGTCAATATACGAAAAAAATGAAAAATAAATTTACACCTTTACTCTTATTATTTATGTTCATTTCCATATTTAAAACAACAGCACAATACTATGTGTCTGTTGCTGGAAATGATATAAATCCAGGCAGTTATGCATTTCCATTTAAAACAATACAGAAAGCTGCAAACATAATGACGGCAGGTGATACTTGTTTAATTCGGGCTGGTGTTTATCGTGAAACTATTACTCCTATAAATAATGGAACATCAACGGCTCATATTGTTTTTAAAAATTATTCAGACGAAAAAGTAATTATTGTCGGAACTGATTCTATATCAGGCTGGCAACCTCATCAGATTGGGATTTACAAAGCTTATGTTCATGATACGGTAAGACAATTATCAGTTGACAAAAGAATGGCATATGAAGCCCGTTATCCAAATTTCAGAGGAAACTACATGAGTATGAGTGATTGGAAAACAGTAACTATTGATACTAATAGCAATGCTACTTTTAGTGGAACCAATTTTCCTTCCGGCTTCTGGACAGGTGGTTATGTTCATACATTAGTTGGATCAAAATGGGTGGCTGAAATTGGTAAAATTGCTTCCTCAAACGGAAGTACAGTTTCTTGTTCAGAGACTTCTTATCCCTGGGGAAGTCATCCTGCTTACAGCCCATCTGTATATACAGGAAGTGGTAATGGTTTTATTATTAAGCATATCAATGCATTGGATACTATAAATGAATGGCACTGGCAAAATGATACGTTGTATTATTTTCCTCAGAATTCTGTTTCTTTAAATTCAATGAAAATTGAAGCCAGAACCCGTATATTTGGTTTTAATTGTTATGGTAAACAATATATTGAAATAAATAATATACATTTTGTATGGTCAACAGTAAATTTTGAAACTGCAACAGGATGTATTTTAAATGGTGGTAGTGTTTGGTTTCCAACTCCATTTTATTCTTTCAAAACTTCATGGGGAAGACAGGCTAACGACGTTGCTAACTATGGAATAAGTATATGGGACGGAAAAGGTGTTGCCATGTCTGGTTATAATAATACTATAAAAAACTGTTATATTGCTCATAGTTGGGGCGATGGAGTAAGTGTTGGAGGACAATACAATACTGTGGAAAATTGCTTGATTGAAGATTGTGATTGGACTGCAACAGATTGTGCGTTGGTTTCAACTATAGGGGTTGGTCATCAGATCAGTAAAAATACCATTAGAAGAGCGGGACGTAGTGCAATGGTAAACAGGAAAAGCAGCATTACAGATATTGTTTTTAATGATATGTATGATTGTAGAAAATTAGCCCGGGATCTGGGGATTACATATTCATTTTATTCAAACGGTGGTGGTTCTCAGATTGCATATAACTGGGCACACGACAATCATTCTCCTACTTCTTGTATGGGGATTTATCTCGATAATTATGATACTTCCTATGTGGTACATCATAATGTAATCTGGAATTGTACCAATGCCATTCAAACAAACAAACCAGCTGTAAATCATCAGATTTATAATAATACTGCCTGGTTTTGCACCAATGCAATGGGAGCATGGGGAAATACAGGAACAACCATTCAAAATCAGATTGTGAAAAATAATTTATCCAATAAAGCATGGAGTTTGGGAACTGTATTTAGTAATAATCTGGTAACCACAACTTCACCTTTTACTAATGTTACAGCTTATGATTTTACCCTCACTTCTACTTCACCGGCAGTAGATTTTGGTGTTCACATACCTGCTATTACAGATGGGTTTACTGGAAATTCTCCAGATGCAGGTGCTTATGAGTTTGGGAAACCACAATGGATTCCAGGTTCTGATGTTATGATGCCGGATATCAGCGAAGTATATATTGATCCTTCATTACCTGATTCTGCAAGAATTATCAGTGGAATTTTTACTGTTTGTGCAGGGCAGGATAGTGTTGTTTATACTGTTGAATCAGTTGTAAATGCAACTTCCTATATCTGGACATTACCAAATGGAGCAACCGGTACAACAGTTAAAAATAAAATTATTGTAAATTTCGGTAATTCAGCAATATCCGGAAATATTACAGTTAAAGGTCAAAATAATAATGGAATCGGTATTTCAACTGCAACAAGATATATTACTGTTAACCCTTTTCCGGGAGCAGCGGGAGCTATTAATGGAACTGATACCGTCTGCTTTGGATTAAGTACGGCAACTTATATGGTTTCACCCGTTGCCAATGCAACTTCTTATTTATGGACATTACCATCAGGAACTACGGGTTCTTCTTCAACATATACAATAAATATAAATTTTGGAAGCAATGCAACATCAGGAAATATAGTGGTTGCAGCATATAATGCATGTGGCAGCGGAGCTTCATCAATTTTACCCATTGTTGTAGGAAGCTTTTTGCCCGATTCGGTTGCAAGTATTTCAGGATTATCAACAGTTTGCCAAGGAAATACTGTAAATTATACTATACCGGTTATACCCAATGCTGATAGCTATATCTGGACATTGCCCAATGGAGCTTTAGGTAACAGTACTACTAATTCTATCAGTGTAAGTTATGGCATGTCTGCCTCATCAGGTGATGTTACTGTAAAAGGCAGCAATAATTGTGGAATGGGATTGCAAAAATCAATGGCAGTTACTGTTTATCCAACTCCATCTGCTCCAATAATTACACTTACAGCTGATTCAATAATTTCAAATGTTACTATTGGTAATCAATGGTACAATGTTTATACCGGAATTATTCCAGGTGCTGATGGACAAACTTTTCATCCTATGGAAAGCGGATATTATTTTTCAATTGTAAATCTGATTGGTTGTCCATCCGATTCCTCCAATTTCATTTATTTTAATTATACAGGAATAGATGAATTAAACGGAAATCTTAAAATTCAGCTTATTCCGAATCCAAATTCGGGTTCGTTTGAAGTATTTTGTAATGACAAAATTATCATGATAGAAATATTGGATATAAAAGGTCGGATTATTATAGCGAAAGAATTTGATAATTTAGTGCATATTCCTTTCAATCTTAATATAAATAAAGGAATTTATTTGCTGAAAGTTACTACTCTAAAAGGAGTATCAGTATTGAAAATGATAGTCGGATAAAAAATTAATGAATTTACTATATCAAAAAAATGAAAAATAAATTTACACCTTTAGTTTTATTATTTTTACTTATTACATCTTTCACATTATCAGCTCAATATTATGTAGCAGTTAACGGGAATGATTTGAATCCGGGCACTTTAGGAGCTCCGTTTAAAACCATACAAAAAGCTGCAAACATAATGACAGCTGGTGATACTTGTTTTATAAGGGCTGGTATTTACAGGGAAACTGTAATTCCTTCTAATAACGGTACTTCAACGGCTCATATTGTTTTTAAAAATTATCAGAATGATAAAGTAATAATAGTTGGAACTGATTCTATTTCAGGCTGGACTCCTTATCAGAATGGAATTTATAAAGCATACGTTCCTGATACCGTTCTGCAGTTATCGGTTGACAAAAAGATGGCCAATGAAGCAAGGTATCCCAATTTTCGGGGAAATTATATGAGTTTTAGCGATTGGAAATCTGTTGTTATTGATACAAACAGCAATGCAACATTCAGTGGAATGAATTTCCCTTCAGGATATTGGGTTGGTGGTATTGCTGAAGTATTAGTTGCTTCAAAATGGATTGCTCATAACGGGAAAATAAATACTTCCAGTGGAAGTCAGGTGCATTGCGATGTAACATCAGGTCCATGGGGTACTCATCCTGCTTATAGTCCGACTATTTATACAGGTGGGGGTTATGGTTATATCATTAAGCATCTTAATGCATTAGATACCATCAATGAATGGCATTGGCAAAATGATACTTTATATTATTATCCACAGAATCCATCAACTTTAGGTTCAATTTCAATAGAAGCCAGAACACGTATGTTTGGATTTAATTGTTATGGCAAACAATATATAGATATAAATAATATTCATTTCGTTTGGGCTACAGTTAATTTTGAAACGGCTACATATTGCATATTTAATGGTGGTAGTGTATGGTTTCCAACTCCATTTTATTTCTTTAATGCTGGATTTGGCAGACAGAGTTTTGAAGCAAATAACTATGGTATTGGTTTATGGAATGGAAAAGGAATAGCAATGTCCGGTTATCATAATACGGTGAAGAACTGTTATATCGCTCATAGCTGGGGAGATGGCGTTAGTGTGGGCGGACAATATAATACTGTAGAAAACTGTCTGATCGAAGATTGTGACTGGACAGCGACAGATTGTGGATTAATTGCAACTGTTGGCATTGGTCATTTAATAACTCGCAATACCATTAGAAAAGCAGCACGGAGTGCATTGATAAATCGTAAAAGCCCCGCCACCAATATAACCTATAACGATATGTATGAATGCGGATTATTAACACAGGATTTAGGGGTTACTTATACTTTTCAATCCAATGGAGGTGGTTCTCATATTTCATACAATTGGGCGCATGATAATCATGCTTCACCACATGCCATGGGCATATATCTCGACAATTCCGACACAGCTTATAATGTTCATCATAATGTTGTGTGGAATTGTAATACTGCCATTCAGACCAACTTAACCGCAAAAGATCATCAGATATATAATAATTCAGTATGGTTTTGTACCGCTTCAATGGCATCATATGGTGGCCCGGGTACAACAATTATCAATCAGATCGTAAAAAACAATTTATCCAATAAAGCATGGAGTACTGGTACAATTTTTAGTAATAATTTAGTAACTGCTACATCACCTTTTACTGATGTTAATGCTTATGATTTTACATTATCTGCAACTTCGCCTGCTGTTAACTATGGCGTTCATATTCCAGGGTTTACAGATGGATATGTAGGGACAGCTCCCGATGCAGGAGCCTATGAGTATGGTAACCCACAATGGATACCCGGAACTGACGTAATGATGCCTGATATCAGCGAAGTATTTGTGGATCCATCATTACCGGATCCTGCAAAAATAATAAGTGGAATCGTGAATGTATGTCAGGGGCAGCAAAATGTCACCTATACTGTTGAGCCTGTAATAAATGCTTTATCATATGTATGGACATTGCCAAATGGAGCAACAGGAATTACTTCTAAAAATAAAATTACAGTAAATTTCAGCAATACTGCAACATCCGGAAATATTAAGGTTAAAGGGATTAATAGTAATGGAGCCGGTAATACAACCACAAGATATATTACAGTAAACCCTTTACCAGGGGCAGCGGGATCTATAAACGGAACTGATACTGTCTGCTTTGGTTTAAGTGCTGCAACTTATATGATTCCACAAATTGCCAATGCAACATCGTATTTATGGACATTGCCAAATGGATTTACAGGAACTTCTTCAACAAATACTATGAATGTTACCTTTGGAAGCAATGCTGCTTCCGGAAATATAACGGTAACAGGACATAATGCCTGTGGAGACGGTATTTCATCTACTTTACCCATTGTTGTGGGTAGTTTCTTACCCGATTCAGTTGTGAGTATTTCCGGATTATCAACAGTTTGTCAGGGGAATAATGTAAATTATACTACACCGGTAATTCCCAATGCAGATAATTATATATGGACATTGCCCAATGGAGCAACAGGAAGCAGTACTAATAATTCTATCAGTGTAAGTTATGGCATGTCTGCCTCTTCAGGGGATGTTACAGTAAAAGGCAGCAATAATTGTGGAATGGGATTGCAAAAATCATTGCCTATTATCGTTTTTCCAACACCTTTAGTTCCAGCAATAACATTGAACGGAGATTCATTAATTTCTGATCAATCAATAGGTAACCAGTGGTATAATCTTAATTCTGGGTTTATTCCAGGTGCTGATGGACAAACTTTTCATCCTATGGAAAGCGGATATTATTTTTCAATTGTAAATCTGATTGGTTGTCCTTCTGATTCTTCAAATATTTTATATTTTAATTATACAGGAATAGATGAATTAAATAGCAAAATAAATATTCAGCTTATTCCTAACCCTAATCAGGGTTCATTTCAAGTGATAAGTGATGACAAAATACAAATGATAGAAATTTCAGATATGCAAGGACAAATAATTATTAGTAAAGATTGTAAAAAACAAATGATCATTCCTTTCAATTTTAATTTGAACAAAGGAATTTATTTGCTGAAGGCTATAACTGAAAAAAGAATATCGATTATAAAAATGATAATAAGTTAGTCAATAAAAATTAAACAATTTATATAAATCAATAAAAAATTTAAAATTAATAATTAAATTTTCAACTATGAAAAAAATATTTACGTTTTTAATTATGCTTGTTTATACAAGTATAATATGGGGACAAATTGCAGTTACAACAAACGGTAGCTCGGGTCTTGCATCAAGCTATTCCAGTCTGGCTGCCGCCATTACTGCATTAAATGCAGCGACCATAACTGATCCGGTAATCATTTACTGTTCAGCAGGTGGTACTGAAACATTTGCTTCTCCAACAGCAGGGAATATTACTGCAACTGGTACAGTAACTAATACCCTCACAATTCAAAAAAGTGGTTCAGGAGCTAATCCATTGGTTAATGCAGCTACTGGTACTTCAACTACTTTAGATGCCATAATTAAAATAACAGGTGGTGACTATATTACCATTGATGGTATTGATGTTCAGGAAAACAATGTAAATACCAATACCACAACTCAGATGGAATTTGGCTATTACATTGCAAATGCATCGGCAACCAATGGAGCACAATACAACACCATTAAAAACTGCAAAATAACACTAAACAGAACCAATACCAGTACCAAAGCTATCTACCAGAATGTAGCTACAACGCCTACAAATGCAAGTGGAGCTAATTCCTATAACAAATACCAATATATAACTGTTGAAAACACATTCAATGGAATTTATATTATGGGAAATCTTACCTATAATGATTTTAATTTAGAGATTAGTAATTGTACTGTTGGAGCCAATGCGGCCAATGATATTGGAAACGGATCTGCATCACAAATAAATGGTATACGAACAGCCTATTCCAATAATATTTCTGTTTTTAATAATGAAATTAGAAATATTACCATAACATCAGGAGGGCAAACCCTTTTTGGAATTTATTTATATTCACTTTGGGGAAGTGCAAATTTTGTTTATAATAACAAAATTCATGACTTACAAACACTCAGCACTAATGTGCTTTCGATAACCTGGGGTATTCGTGCTGATATTCAATCAGGAGCTATATGCAATATTTATAATAATATGATCTATGCATTACAACATGGAATCTTTACCCCAACTTCAACGATGATAATCAATGGTATAGGCGTATGTTTAAATGGGACAGGAACTGGAAATGTATTTTATAATTCTGTTAGTATCAATGAAGATGAATTTCCAAGCTGCACTGCAATCAATATTGGAACATTAGGTACCATTAATATAAAGAATAATGTATTTGCAAATTATTCAACTTCAGGTACGACATCTCTTAGATATTGTATTTATAAACAATCCGGCAGTACTTTAAATTCAGTTAACAATAACGATTACTATATTAATACATCCGGAACCAATAATTATGTAGGTTCTTATAATTCAAGTAATCAAAACACACTAACAAACTGGCAAACAGTTACCTTAAAAGATGCTGCTTCACTTAATATTAATCCATTATTTGTTTCTGCAACTGATTTACATTCCTCAAGCCCTGATTTAGATGAAGCAGGAGTAACAATTTCGACAATAAATGGTGATGCATTGAATATTACCAATGATATTGATGGAGATATCCGTAATGCATCAATCCCGGATATAGGAGCCGATGAATTTTCAATTGCTCCGTTAAACTTGTGTACGGGAACTCCAGGTTCTTCTGCCATTAATGGTGCAACAGCTGTATGTGCTGGTAATTCTACCTTGCTTTCATTAAATAATCCCTATTATTTTATTGGAATAAAATACCAATGGAAATCATCTTCAGTATCAGGTGGACCTTATTCAAATCTGGATACTTTAATCACACAATCAACAGGAAATCTTACATCTCCTAAGTATTTTATATGTGTCATCAGCTGTATAAATAGTGGTTTATCGTACACAACTTCAGAAAAAATGGTTAGTGTAACAACACCGCCTTCTGCAACAATAACTTATACTGCATCTCCATATTGTAAAACTGTTACAACAGCTCAGGCTGTTACATTATCAGGAACTTCCGGTGGTATTTTCACAGCTTTACCAACAGGATTAACATTAAATCCTACTACTGGTTTTATAACTCCTGGTTCAAGTAATGCTGGAAGTTATACTGTTACATATAAAATAGATTCAGCAGGTGGATGCGCTGCTTATTCAACAACTGCAAATGTAATAATAACTACTGCACCATCAGCAACAATTTCTTATGCAGGCTCACCTTTTTGTAAAACACTTTCTGCTGCTCAATCGGTTTCATTAAACGGAACTTCAGGAGGAACTTATTCTGCTTTACCATCAGGTTTAACTATTAACGCAACCACTGGAGCTATTACTCCTGGTTCAAGTACAGCAGGATCTTATACAGTTACTTATTTAATTGCAGCTTCTAGTGGATGTGCTGCAGTTTCAACTAATACTTCTGTTGCTGTTACATCACTTCCAACCGCAACAATCTCATATACAGGATCTCCTTATTGCAATAATGTAACAACCACTCAAAATGCAATATTAACAGGAACTTCAGGAGGAACTTATGCTGCATTACCTCTTGGTTTGACTATTAATGCAACAACAGGTGCTATTATACCAGTTACAAGTAATCCCGGGAGTTATACAGTAAGCTATACAATTCCTGCAACTGGTGGATGTGCAGCTGTTTCTGCAACCACTCAGGTTGGTGTTCTTCCATTACCAGCAGCAGCAGGTACAATTTTTTCTTTACAAAACGACAGTGTTTTTATTGGAGAAACGAATGTATTATACAAAGTACAAGCAATTGCAAATGCTACAACTTATTTCTGGTCTTATTCCGGAACAGGTGTTACATTTATTCCTGCAGCTATAACAATAACTGATAGTGTAAGAATAAACTTTAGTGTAACCGCAACTTCCGGGAATTTAACTGTAAAAGGTCATAATGCATGTGGTGATGGTTTACAATCTGCTACATATCATATTTATGTTTCTCCAGTAGGTATCAATGAAATTACCAATGTATTTGATTATAATATATACCCAAATCCAAGTACTGGTATATTAACTATTGATATTAATAAATTAAATTCTGACCTTGATTTTCAGATTGTAAATTTACAAGGGAGTGTAATCCGAAAAGAATTTATTTGTAAAAATGATAAAAATTATAGTTTTAGTACGGATTTATCTATTTATCCAAAAGGAATTTATTTTATTAGATTTATCAATAAAAACTTTACTAAAGTTGAAAAAGTAATTCTTCAATAATTTAGTTTTTTTTTAAAACAGAAAAGAACTAATGTAATTAGAACAAAAAGTTATTTCAAATGAAATTGATTTTAATTGGTGTATTACTTTTGAAAATTATATACTTATAACAACAAAACATGAAAAAAACAATATTAATAATTCTAATAAGTTGCATTTTTATTCCAGTAGATTCGTTAAGAGCACAATTGGTTGAACATGTTTATAACTTTAATAACTTACCGATTTCAAATACATTGAATGGTGTTGATGGCTGGAAAAGTGTTGCGAATGCTGTAAATGGTGGAGATTTCAGTATTCAATTTACAAATAGTACAGGAATAGCAACTCCAGATGCTTCATTAGGAGCTTTTTATAATTTCGGGGGTCCAAATGTTGGGCAAACTGCTTCGCGTAAAACAACTTTAGCATTACCTTTCGATTTATCTATAGGTGGGATTATGGAAATTGAAACTCAGCTATATTCAGCTTATTGGAATACTTCTTTTGGTATAGGTTTAGATTTAAATGATAACGGAATAATTGCTAATGTTACTCAGGGTATTGAAGCAAACGAAGGTGGTATATGGCTTAATGTGCATAATATGAATCCTATAGGTGGAAGTGTCGTTAAACCAGATGGTACTTCTGTAGCATTTATATATGATAGCATTCCTGGTTGGAATACTTATAAGTTTCTGATTGATTTTGATGCCTTTAACTTTCAGGGAAGTTTATCTTTATATGCTAAAAGACCGAATGCATCTGGTTTTACGTTGATACCACAAATAAATAATTTAAATCTTGGTTTAACGCCGGGATCCAATAACAAAAAAGATCCTGCTAAATGGAAAACTTTGTTTATACATGCCTTGGGTGGTAAACCAGGTTTTGATAATATTAAAATTCGTCAACCTAATACTGGTGGTTTACAGTATCAGTATATTGTTTTCAATAGTTTACCTTCACAAGTATTGTCTACGCATGCTCCATTTGCAATTCATGCAACAACTAATAAAAACTTACCAGTCAATTTTACAATTTCCGGACCAGCATTATTAACCAATGATACAATGGTAACTCTTACCGGAGATACAGGAATTGTAACCATTACTGCTCATCAACCTGGAAATGCAACTGTTGCTGCTGCCGCTGATTTACCTATGTCTTTTTATGTAATTAATCCTTTATTTGTTTTTCCAAAATTAGATATCAGAAATCCTGTTGATGGAAATATAGTTCGTGCACCTCATTTGGATAAAATTCCACTATCAGTCGTAACTTCAATTGATTATAATCAGTTGCTTTCAATAAGCCAGGTGATTTTTACTATCAACAATCAGAATTTGCAGCCTGATACATTGAAAAATGGTTATTTCCTTTATTATTGGACACCACCTGCTTATGGAAATTATACGGTTACAGCTACATCAGTTAGTTCTGGAGGTACTCAAACGACTAAAAATATAACTTTTCAAGTAGTTCCTGATTCAAACTCAATGAATTATACGCTTTTAAATGCTGTTCATTTTGCTGATA
>CAIZXK010000678.1 GCA_903936865.1 uncultured Bacteroidales bacterium
CCGGTATCTCGCTTTTCTCCAACAGGTGAACGTACAAAGAAACGAGATACTGTCCTCGAAAAATTAGCTGCATTTTTCAATAAGTTCTGGGATATTTCAGGTGGTAAATTATAAATATATGAAATTTTAAACAAAGAATAATTAATTTTTAAGATGGTATAGTATGCTGACAAATAATAATTTACAATCTGTTCACCTCATTGGTAAGGCGATTAAAATACATATATAATTATGGCAAAAGCAAAACGAAAATTTAAGATAATGGTGGGTTCTACCGTTTATGGTTTTCAGGATCAGCTTTCTCAAATTGTGGCCCAATTACAGTTATTGGATTACGAGGTACTCAACTCCCACAATGGAAGTATCAAAGTAAACCCGCATTTGTCTAACTTAGATAATTCTTTAAATGCAGTCCGTGAATGTGATTTGTTTCTGGGCATTATTCGTCCTTATTATGGTACAGGTAATATTGGCGAAAAAAACATTACTTTTGAAGAAATCAAATTAGCGGTCAATCTTAAAAAACCTTATTGGTTCCTGGTTCACAGGGATGTGGTATTTGCAAGATTGCTTTTCAGCAAAATGAAGCTGAAAACTGGCGATAAAATCATTATTGAGTCTAATCGTTTTTTTGACGAACGTACGATTGAAATTTATGAATATGTTATAAAAAATCATGAACCGGATCTTACCTTGCGAAATGGAAACTGGGCTCAGGAATTTTATCGTTTAGATGAAATGATGACATACATAACTACCCAGTTTAGCGATATGGAGTTTGTAGAGAATATTATGAATGAAAAAATATAAACGATGGAAAATAGCTTTATAATTGACAACCTTTTGCAACAAAAAGAAGGTGTTCGCTTGGAGTTTATGGCTTTGCCCAATAAAGATGCTATTGCCAGAACCATTACAGCATTTATCAATACCCAGGGTGGTGATTTATTGATTGGTATTGATGATAATAAAAATATCGTAGGCATTGACAATGCTGAAAAACAGCTTGTTTCTATTCGGAAATTACTAATTGAAAACATCAGCCCTACAGCTCCAATTTCTGTGAATGGTATCAATTACAAGAAGAAAGATTTAATACTAATTAGTGTTTGGGAAGGTGCTAATAAGCCATATCAGTTCAAAGGCAATATCTTTTCAAGAGAAAATGACAGTACAAAAAGATCTTCTGTTGACAATTTAACTTCTCTCATTAAGGATCGTAAAGATGCTGATTTTCATTGGGAACGAAGAACAGTATTAGGTTCCAATTTACAGGATTTAGATACTGAAGAAATTAATAAGACGATAGCTATGTTCAGGATTTATAAGCCGGATAGTGTTATCGAAGATGTGGAGGATTTTTTAATCCAGATGGGATTAATCCAAAATGGAAATCTTACTAACGCTTGTATGCTGTTATTTGCCAGAAATCCTACTCGCTTTATTCCTCAATCAAGAATTAGAATAACTATTTATCCTTCAAGCAAACCTGGCGATACTTATTTAAATGATAAAATTTTTGATGGCAATTTATTAAACAATATTACAGCCATATTAAATTTTATTGACATTACTTTTGGTAAAAACATAGTAATTGATGGTGTTTTACGTAATGAAAAACTCAATTATCCTTTATTAGCTATCAGGGAAGGTTTGCTGAATGCAATGGTTCACAGGGATTATAATTCAGTGAATGGATTTTTGCATATTTCCGTTTTTAGCAATAGAACTGAAATTGCAAACTATGGTAGTTTACCGGAAGGTATAACGATTAAGGATTTAAAAAAAGAACATTATTCCATACTTCGTAATCCTGATATTGCCAAGATTTGTTTTATTCGTAAGCATATCGAGATGATTGGTGATGGTACTCTTCGTATGATTGCTGATTGTAAAAAAAATGCCTTCAAACTTCCTGTATGGTCATCTGATAAAAATATTACTACTGTTACTTTTCCTGATCTTTTTATAAAGGATAATAAAAATGAAGGTGTAAATGAAGGTGTAAATGAAGGTGTAAACATTCTTCATTTTGATGATGAAAGTGAAGGTGTAAATGAAGAATTAAATAGTATATATTCTTTTATAGAAAAAACACCTGGTTTAAAGGCTCCTGCTATTGCAAATATACTTAATAAAAGTCTTTCAACGATAGAACGATATATCAAAAGATTAAGAGATAGTAATCATATTGAATTCAGAGGTGCACCTAAAACAGGAGGATATTATATAAAAACATAGTGTACTTGGTAAAGATTTATTTAGAGAAGATATGAATGAATACAATAGATGTTAAAATGATGTTGAAGCTCAGAATAAAAAATAGAATGCAAATGAAGAACTTCGACATAAACCTCGACATAGTGTCGAAGTTAATAGATAATATAAATGTATAATACATTCTAATAAAGCATGTCCTTTTATACAACAATTTGGTACATATAATAAAAACAGGAGACAATTTAGTACATGTAGTAAACAATATAATAAACAAGAACATAATGAATAATACAAACACCATCATTAATTTAAAAATACAAACAAGAGTATTATTTCAATTTATTTACCCATGTTTCAAGAATATGGGCATTGCTTACCCTCATTCAAATAAATCTAAAATCTAAAAATTAGTAATATGTCAGAACAAAAATTAATAATGAACATCCTTACTTTCAACCATCCCGTTGAAAAAGCAAACTTTTCATTTTTCGAAAACAATGCGGATGGTTTAATTTCAATTTATAAAAATAATCTCCCAAAAAACATAGATATTCTTTTTCCCGATTTAAGTGAGGATACAGAATATCTCTATGTAAATTTTGAACCCGATACTAGTGATAATCTACTTACAGTCAACCTGAGTGAAAATTCACGTTTTGCTAAATATTATTATACATGGCTGATTTCTAAATATTTTAAAACCAGAAAATGTTTTCAAAAATCCAACTTTGTCAATGATATTGAAGTTTGGTTTTATGATTATGCCAGCAGCAAAGCAGGTCTTTTTTTCATTTTCAAACGTTTTATGATAAAGGTTCAGATTAAAAGGATTTCAGATTTTCCGGAATTGGTAATTTCCTATGAAGGGATTAGTAAGGTTTATAAAGATGGTTTAGATAAATTAAATATTCCGGTCGAAGCCTTAAAAAAAGTTATTTACAATCACGATATTAAACAGTATGAATACTTATCAGATGAGGAGAAATTAAATATTAATAAAATTCGCCCTGTTTTAAATCCTTACATTATTCAAGCTATGGATTTAGATTGGACAGTCAATTTTATTGAAAATAAATTAGAGAACTTTCATAAAGAAATTAAATACTTTGTTGATACATACCTCAATACGACTGAATTTAAAAACAGCATTCCAATTCATTCCAATGAATTTATTCCTGTTCCAGTCGATACTGTTTTCAATACGACCAAAGGCAGCAATGAGCTTATTTTTGGTAATAATCAAACAGATTTAAATCCATTTAATGGCTTAAAAAACAATGGACCTTTCAGTACTTCACCTTTCAATAAAATTGAATTTATTTTTATTTTCCATGAAAAAGATTTAAAAACTGCTGAAAAATTAAAAAGTTGGTTTGATGGTAATGAGAATAAGTTTACTAAGAGTTTAAAAAATTTTATAAAACTAAACTACTATCTCGACATTCAAAAGAGTATAATGTATAAAAGCATAGATAATCCAATGCCTGAAATTCGGCAAAAATTGGAAGCATGGCCACGTATTTCAGGCACTACATACTTAGCAATCTATTTAACACCACATCCTAAAGAAATAGCTGATAAAGAAATACATAGCCTTTATTTCAAAATAAAATACGAACTTCTTAAATATAGAATATCTTCACAGGTAATAGAAACGGAAACCATATGGTCTTCATCATTTAATTATAGTTTACCAAACATTGCAATTGCAATCCTTGCAAAATTAGGAGGTGTTCCATGGAGATTACAACGGGCAATTTACAACGAATTAATTATTGGTGTAGGTGCTTTTAAATCTTTTGAAATGAAAAACCGTTATATTGGCAGTGCATTTTGTTTTGCCAATGATGGTCATTTTCAGAATTTCAATTGCTATTCTGCACACAATACTACCATGTTAGCCGGTTCTATCAGAGAAGCAGTAGAAAACTTTGTAGAGAAAAACAATAAAGTAGAACGGCTTGTAATTCACTTTTACAAGCGTATGAGCAGAGAAGATTTAAAACCCATTACTGAAGTTCTAAGGAGTTTAAATCTCAATATTCCGGTTATTGTAATTAATATTAACAAGACAGAGTCCCGTGATTTAGTTGTTTTTGACACTCAATGCCCTTCCAACGCCATGATTCCGATAAGTGGAACTTTTATAAGCATTGGTCGTAATCAATTCCTTCTTTGCAACAATACCAGGTACAACGATATTATTCCTCGCTCAAGAGAAGGTTTTCCTTTTCCGGTAAAACTCAGCATACAGTCAACAGATGATAAATTATTGGAAAATGAAAAGCTCATAAGAAACCTTATCGATCAGGTTTACCAGTTCAGCCGTATGTACTGGACATCAGTAACCCAGCAAAACCTGCCCGTCACGGTAAAATACCCCGAAATGGTCGCCGAAAAATACCCCCATTTCGAAAGCACCAACCTCCCCGATTTCGGTAAGGAAAATTTATGGTTTTTATAATTAGTTTAATCAATTATTTATTTTATGAAATATTTATCCAATATAATTGAAAAAATCAAAAATATCAGATTTTGGAAATTATCAGTTCCGAAAACCGAAAACAGTAATGAACAATTACTTCCTGATTATGAAAAAGACACACTGTCTTTCTCTTATTTTCTTTATTATAGCAAATTCATAACAACTGTTATTTACATTGAAAATTCTTACCATCCACAAATCAATGATTACATACGTTCAAATATTGAAGAAATTACAATTGAATATGAAAAGCACGGTTTCTATTTTGTTTATCTGCCTTTATTATTAGAAAGTGATTCGTATAAAAATATTTGGGATTACAACCACCCCTATTTTAATTCAAACTTAGTTAATATTACCGCTGACGATATTTATAAAGAAATTCTTCTTAAATACGATATTAGTATAGATGGGGCTGTTTTATTTTCAATGAAATATGAGCATCCTGATTACAAAATAAAATACAGAAACTTATTTCCTGAATTAGATATTTCAGATCAGTTTCAGAAAAATGCGGATGATTTATATTATCTTATTCATCAAGTAAACTTTTATATTGAAGAGAGTATTGTTGAGGATTCTTCAAATCGTCTAAAATTTCGCAAAATAAGTGTTAAAGATACGGAAGCAGATTTAAAGGAGAGAGCTTTTGAAGATAAAATAAGAAAAAATATTGAAAAACTTCTCGAAAAAGGCTCTTTAGAGTTTATTGGCGAAATAATTGAAAAACTTCAAAATGTAACGGCTAAGCTAAGCCATTTATTTATTACCAATGATTATCGTATTTTTCTAAAGGATTTTGGAATGAAAGAAGTTCTTATGGCTCCTTTACCAAAAAGCCTATTCGTATTATATTTGCGTCACCCCGAAGGTATTGCCTACAAACAATTATCCGATTTTCACGACGAGTTGCTTTCTATTTATAGGGATATTGCAACTCACGAAAATTTAGACAAAGTAATGGATAGTATCACTGCCATGACCGATCCACTCAATAATTCCGTTAACGAAAAAGCTTCCCGTATCAGGGCTGCCTTTCTTGAAATAATTACAAATGATATTGCCCAATACTATTACATAACAGGCAAAAAAGGTGAACCAAAGAAAATTATCTTAGACCGCTCTCTTGTCGAATACCAATAATTATTTTGGTCGCCGAGCGGAGTCGAAACTGGTCACCGTGCAGGTCACTGAGCAGGTCACCGAGCGAAGTCGAGGTGGAGTCGAAGTGCAAGCCTTGTAAAAATCCATCACCACCTATTTTACGTTGTAAATTTGCTGCATTAACAATTAATAATTAAAAAAATGGCAAATTATTTAAAAATCGTATTTGTAATTGACGAAAGCGGTTCAATGTCAGGAAGTGATGAAGATGTAATAGGTGGATTCAATTCATATATCGATACCCAGCGAAAAGAAAACAAAGGCAAAGTAACAGTATCATTATACAAATTCAATCATGAAGTTACTCGTATTATTCACGACAAACCCATTAAAGACATTATACCACTTACAAAAGAAGATTATATTCCAGGTGGTTTTACAGCTCTTTTTGATGCAATAGGAAAATCAATCCACGATACGGATAAACAAATTGCTAAACTTAATAACAAGAAGAAACCGGATAGTGTAATGTTTGTAATTATAACTGACGGTCAGGAAAACTCATCAAGAGAATTTTCTTCTCAGGCACTCAAAACTTTAATTGCTACACATGAAGATCTATTAAAATGGTACTTTATTTATCTAGGCTCAGGCTTAACTGACTTTGCCGATGCCGATCGCTTGGGTTTAAAATTCCGTGCATCTTCTCAAAAAGCGAATTTGAGATCAAATTTCGATTCAGTTGCAGAAAGTACCGTTATGTATTGTAAAAATAAAGATTCTAGCATGGATAATACGGTTTCTTTTTTATTAAGAGATCTGGATGATCAAAAATAACCTTAAATTATGAACCAATGAATTGCTATATAAATTATAAACACATTTTATTTCCAATAGAATATATTAAAAACCCTAATTTGTATAGGGTTATAGAAATATCTCAAACAAGCGTGGTTGACAACGATATAGTTAACGATTATATTAATAAAGATTTTGATAAAGAATACAATCTTTATTTACAGTCAATTGGTGTAGATCCAGAAAAAGATAAAGATATGGGTTTTGATAAATTACTTGAATTTAATGATGATTATCCGTTTAGTTATCTTTTGATTAATATTGAATATATTGACTTAAACTTTAGAGATGATAATATTTTTATTATTGAGTTAATAAACTTATTAGATATTCCTGAAAATCAGAAATATGATATTTATGATGGGATTATTAACGATAGCTGTATTATTATTAAATTAAATCATTTATTAAGAAATATTAACTCATTTCCTATCCCTGATACATCAGAACTATTAAGCCTTGCAAAAAAAATAGATTTTGAGTTTATGTGTGAGGTAAGCATTGAATTTTAAAAATATTAAAATAAAATTCTCAATATAATAAACTAATCAATAAAAAATTACACAAAATGGAACTTTTAAAATTAAATTCAAATACCTTTATCGAAATTATTTCAACAGCAAAAAAACAAATTATTATTTCAATGCCTAACATTTCTGATGTAATGGCTATTTCGCTTGCTGAATATAAAAAGAAAGGAATAGATATTCATGTTTTTCTTGAGTTTTCAGAAAACATATATCGTTCCGGTTATGGTGAATTTGAATCGATCAATACTTTAAAGAATGCAGGTATAGAAATACTAAACAAATCAAATTTTAATATTTACTTTATTATAATTGATGATTGGGGATATTTATATTTTCCCAAAAGTAGCTTTATGGAAGAAGAAGGCATTGCTTATGATTTATTACCTATGGAAACTCTGCAGCTTAAAAGCCTGAAATTAATGTTTAATTTATTGGATGATGAAGATAGGGATTTTGAGACTTTAGCAGAGGATGTAGGCATTGAAAAATTAGAAGAAATATCTAAAAATATCAACTATATCTCCAATAATGAAATATCAGTTTTAGAAAATAAATTCAAAACAGATGTTCCTTTAAAACCCGATTATGGTCGTACACTCGAAACGTACAAAGCTAAATTTCAATTGGTAGAACTCAAATTTACAGGAGCAAATTTTCTGTCCAAAAAAGTTAAACTACCTCCAAAAGCATTACCATTTAAAGATATGCAACTGCAAAAAGCAATTGAAGCCAATTTAAGATTATTTACTGATTATACAGAATCAGAATATTTGAATGATTTCAATAAGCTAAAAGAGAAAATCGAAATAATACGTGAAAAATATTGTTATCATTTAAAATGTCGTGAAAAAAATATAATTATCAGAGACGAAAAAGGTAATTTTATATCAGATATTGATTCTTTAAAAGGAGATATTTTAAAAACTCAGGTAAATTTATTGAATATGTTGCAAAGTGAAATAAACAAATCAAGAGAACAAATCAGATCAAATTTATTTATTTTTTTACTGAGTAATCCACCAGATAATTATAAATCATTAAATGAAACTAATCTTAAAAATGAAATCCGGAATATGGTCAACGGAATTGTTAGTAAAATCCATTTCCCTTTAGCTGCTAAATTAATTAATGATATGAAATTGGAATATTCTTTTTACGACCTTACCTGGGAAGATTTAAACAATGAAAAAGTTTTAACAGAGTTATTAGAGAAAGGATTAATTAATAATAATGAAAAATCCTACTTTGACGAATTAGCAATTGCTGCAAAAAAAGAAAATATTTGTTCTAAAACTATAAATCAATAACTTTAAATATGATTTGATCAGTTTTTTAAATGCAAATATTGTTCATAACCAAATAATTAAAATCATATAAATGGAAAAGGAACAGAAACCGGATTGGATAACAGACGAGCAATGGAAGATACATCCAAATATTTATCATTGGGAACAATCACGCAAAGCGATGCAGTCCAACGAACAATCGAAACCACGATCTCACGAGGAAGTGAAGGAACATCTTCGCCAAAGAAGAATACAGGCTGGAATAAAACCGAGGGACTCGGAAGATTAGCCGTTATTTCAAAAGACAATAACACATGGATTCATGATAGTATTTATTCTACAATAATAGCAATGGAAAAGGAACAAAAACCGGATTGGATAACAGACGAACAGTGGAAGATAAAGCCATTAGTAGCTTGGTGGGAGGACAGCAAGAAGCAGGGGGAATCTATCGCACAATCGAAACCAGTATCGGTGGAGGAAGCACGAGCACAGTTTATACGACTGAGGAGCGAGAAGAACTGGAAGGAAGGAAAATAATTCCAACCGCAAGCACTCCAGCTAATTTTCACATAACATCCCCGCTATTTTAAGCATGGTAATTGTAGTAATGATCAATTGAAGTTTTGTAAATTAGAGTTTAATTTAATGTCAAATTATAGCAACAGTTTATCATTCAAATTCCTGATATATAGCACTTATAGATAATTAAAAAGGCAAAGAATAAAAAGTAACATATTCAAAATATGAATCATAAATGTATTATTCTACAGCTTAAGAGCAAACTGGCAGGTTTATTTTATTGGAAAGGTTTAAACCTTTTTCCAATCGACCGGATATACTGCAAGCAATAGACTTATCCATTTGATTTCATGATATTTAATTCTCATATCAAATAAGAACAGTAACATTTCCTTTCTTAGTAGGAACAATTAATAGGCAATTTCCCGGAACTCCCACCATAAAGTGGATAACGAGTATTATTAGTAGATTGAACAACTGCAAGCCAAAAAAGGAAGCCCCTATATATTTATTTTTTGCCACCGAAGCGGAGGCACATTTTTTAATTGGAATAGGAGCTTCCCATTTTTTGTCTTCCACTTGGCAG
>CAIZXK010000679.1 GCA_903936865.1 uncultured Bacteroidales bacterium
AAAATTATTTTTTAATAATTTTAAATAGTGTAGCTATGAGAATTTTTGTATCTGTTTTAAAAGATTGCTCAACCAGGTATTTTTTGCATAATTCTAATTTGGCAGGCATAATTTCCTGAATATATGTTTTTTCAGGATCAGAAGATTGACTTAATATTTCACTTTCGTCTATAAAATCCAACGAAGAAAAATCAGTTAAACCAGGGCGGACAGATAATACTTTTAATTGCTCCTGATTATATAAATCTACATATTTTCGCACCTCAGGACGAGGTCCAACAAAACTCATATCGCCAATTAAAATATTAATTAATTGTGGAAGTTCATCGATCTTATATTTTCTTAAAACGTATCCAGCTTTAGTAACCCTGAAATCTTTATCACCAATAGTTAGCAATCCTTTTTTATCTGAACCACTTCGCATTGTTCTGAATTTAAATATCTTAAAATCAGTATTGTTTTTTCCTACACGTAATTGCCTGTAAAAAATTCCCCCTTTTGAATCTAAAATAATAGCTATTGAAATTATCAGAAAGATGGGAAGTAAAAATATAAATCCAACTAATGAAAAGAAAATATCAAATAGGCGTTTTACCATCCTTTAATAATTTTAACAGCATTTGCAACAGCATCAACAACAGTATTTATATTTTCATCTGATAAATCATAATATACTGGTAAGCTTATTTCTCTTGAAAAATTAGAATAAGAAGTTGGAAAATCCTCAATTTTATAATTCATTTTCTTATAATAAGTCATCATTGGCAAAGGTACAAAATGAACATTTACAGCTACTTCTGCTTTGAAAATTTCAGAAATAATTAAATCTCTTTCCATTTCTAAAATTCCATTTATTCGCAATAAGAAAACATGATAAGATGAAAACTTATCAATCATTTCATATTCGGGTATTTGAGCCCAGGAAAATTGAGAAAGGAGAGATGTATAAAGATTAAAAATATGTTTGCGTTTTACTATCATATCCTCATCATATCTCTGAATCTCAATTAATCCCATTGCAGCCTGGATATCAGTCATATTGCATTTATAACCAGCCTCAACAATATCATATTTCCAATTCCCTATTTGTGTTTTTGCTAAAGCATCTTTATTTTGTCCATGAAGAGATTTTATATTTAAATGTTTATAAATTTCTTCATTTTCAAATAGTTCAGGTAGATTTAAACAAATTGCTCCACCTTCAGCAGTTGTTAAATTTTTAACTGCGTGAAAGGAATATACAGTAATATCCGTTAGACTTCCAACTTTTTTATTTTTATAAATACCTCCAATTGAATGAGCTGCATCTGATAAAACAAGTATTCTACCCAGTTTTTCCTGTTCTGGTGAATTAGCTGTAAACAATGCGATAATTTTTTTAATTTTCACCAATTCATTAATTAAATCATAATCGCAGGGATAACCTCCAATATCTACTGGCATTATTACTTTTGTTCTTGAAGTAATTGCATTTTCAATAGCCTGAACTGAGATATTGAAATCATCATTAATATCTACAAATACAGGAGTTGCACCACAATGTACGACAACATTGGCAGTTGCAGAATATGTATATGCCGGAACAATAACTTCATCTCCTTCTTTAACACCAAACCATCTGAGCATCAATTCCAAACCTGCTGAAGCTGAACTTACACACAATGTTGCTTGATGTCCACCGTATGCTGTTAGTAGTTTTTCAAATTTTTTTGTTTTTGGTCCAGTAGTAATCCAACCTGATTTTAAGGTGTCAACAACTTCATCTATGATAAGTTGGTCCATGCGTGGTGGTGAAAATGGTATCATTTAATATAGTATGCTATTAGTTTAAATATTATAAAGTTATTTTTTGCAAAAGTAAAAAAAAAAGGTGTAGTACAATTACTACACCTTCATTTTCTTTAAAATTGAAGTTATGCTTTTACACCTAAAAGTATTTCATCAATTGCTTGTTTGAAAGAATCTTTTGGTAAAGCACCTGCAGCCATTTGTGGCTGACCTTCTTTAGGACAGAATAAAATTGATGGTATACTTCTGATACCAAATGCACCAGCTAATTCCTGTTCAGCTTCCGTATCAATTTTATAGATATTAATTTTACCTTCATATTCTTTTGATAATTCTTCAAGAATTGGAGCTACCATTTTACATGGTTGACACCAGTCTGCATAAAAATCTATTATACAAGGTAAATCACCTTCAAATTTCCATTCTTTATTTACTTCATAGTTAAATACTTTTTCTAAGAAGACTTGTTTGGTTAAATGTTCCATTTTTTTTAATATTATTGTTCTTAATTTATTGATTTCGTTGTATCTGATGCCTTTTTCAAAAGCATATCATCAAATATTTGTTTATATTGCTCCTTTGACATAGCACCCGGTTGTAATAAAGGGTTTCCTTCTTTCGGGCAAAATAATATGGCTGGAATACTCTGAATATTAAATAATCCAGCTAATTCTTTTTCATTATCAACATTTACTTTATAAATATTGATTTTACCTTCATATTCTTTTGCAAGTTCTTCCATTATAGGAGCCACCATTTTGCATGGACGACACCAGTCTGCATAAAAGTCGACTACACAAGGCTTTTCTCCTTTAAATACCCAGTTATTCGGATTTTTTTCAAAATCCATTACTAAATCAATAAAAGAGATTTTGTTTAAAACTACAACCTTTCCTTGATTTTCATATTTATTTTCAGGAGTTGTATTTTCCTTTTCAATTTGTGCTGTATTATCTTTACAGCTAACTAGCATTACAAATGCTATTAAAAACAAAGACATTGATATTTTTTTCATACTTTTTTATTTTTTGCAAAGATAATTATTTTTTTAATATATCGCTTTAGTATCACTAATTTTTATAATTTTGTA
>CAIZXK010000680.1 GCA_903936865.1 uncultured Bacteroidales bacterium
CATGCCTCCTTTGAATCTTGAAAAACGATTGAGTTATCTGATAGAATATCCTCACGGATGTATCGAACAAACTACATCTTCTGTTTTTCCTCAGTTATATCTGGCCGATTTGGTTGAGCTAACTGTTAATCAAAAAGCAAGAACCGAACAGAATATAAAAGCAGCCATACAACGATTAAAATCTTTTCAGCTATCAAATGGAGGAATGGGTTACTGGCAGGGTGCACAATATGCCGATGACTGGGGAACAAACTATGCGGGTCATTTTATGGTAGAAGCAGAACTAAAAGGTTATCAGTTACCTATTGGCTTTTTATCGGCATGGAAAAAGTTCCAGAAACAAAAGGCGGTTACCTGGTCGGTAAATGCAACTTATTACAATGATGATCTGGTTCAGGCTTACCGCTTATATACATTGGCTCTTGCCAAAGCTCCCGAGCTGGGTGCCATGAATAAACTTTATGAGTCTTCGAATCTTTCATTAGCTGCCCGTTGGCGACTGGCTGCTGCATATCAGCTTGCAGGCAATACTGAAATTGCTAGAAAGCTGACAGTTAATGCCGTTTATTATATTAAACCTTATCGGGAATTGTGGTACACTTATGGTTCAGATGTAAGGGATAAAGCTATGATTATAGAAACCTTAAGTCTGATGAATCAAAAAACAAAAGCGGCTCAGTTGATTAAGGATATTTCTGTACAATTGTGTAAAAACGAATGGATGAGTACACAAACAACTGCTTATAGTTTGATAGCTATTTCCAAATTTATTGGAAATACAACAGGAAAAGGTATCAATATTTCCTATAAAATTGATAATGGACAATTGACGGAATTGCAATCGAAGAAAACCATTACTAAAACGGACTTGAACATTCAGGCTACAGCAAAAAGGGGTAAAACTTCGGTTACTAATAGTGGAAGCAATTTGCTTTATGCAAGGATTATTACTCAGGGTGTTCCGGTTGCCGGAGATAAATCGGGTGCTCAGAATGATTTGAGGATGACCGTTTCGTATAAAACCGCAAATGGACAGGCTCTAAATCCGCAAAAGCTCGAACAGGGTACAAATTTCGTAGTGGAAGTTACGGTAAGCAATCCCGGCAACAGAGGTATTTATAGACAAATGGCATTAGTACAGGTATTCCCTTCAGGTTGGGAAATCTTTAATGCTCGCATGAGTGAGTTTGCAGCTCAGTCAACAGCAACTACCTCAAATTTCACCTATCAGGATATCCGCGACGACAGGGTTTATACTTATTTCGATCTTAATCCGAATCAGTCAAAGACCTTTAAGATTATGCTCAATCCTAGTTATTTGGGTAAATTTTATCTGCCAACACTCTATTGTGAAGCTATGTATGATAATTCAATTAATGCACGCATACCTGGAATGTGGGTAGAAGTGGTGAGTGGGAAATAGTTTTGTAAAGGCAGGATTGCGACTTTGAGTTGCAATCCTGCTAAAAAACGAAAATTTCTTTTTGATTTGCCAATAAATTATATCGATTTATTTCCGGAACTTAAGATTGTTACTGGTTTTACTTCATTACTATTCGGAAAATTACTTACTTTTTCTGAAAATTCAACATATTTATTTCAGGCAACTTAAAACCAAAATCCCATTAGCTTTCTGCCTAATGGGATTTTTTGTGAAGGGGATTTCGGCTATACGACTGAATGTTATAGCCAGTGCTTCTTTCGTCTGTATTTTTACTGGTTATTATGTTTGTCTGCTTTTACGGTTTTTAATTACTCGTCTAATAACAAAAAAGGCAACAAGTGTCAAGATTAGATAAGGCCAAATTGTTATTGTCCAAAGAACAAGGTCAACAACTAATGTCCAGCCGTTGCTTAAAGATTTCTTAACTCGTTCCGAAAATTTGTCTTGTGGTTGTGGTTTGTATATAAACTCTTTGTCCTTGTATAAATTTATTTCTAAGGTACTAAAGGAAACTTGGTCGCGTATGTATTTTAGTCGTCCTTCTTTGCTTTCGATTTCTTCTTGAAGAGTTCTAATATTTTCTTCGATTGCTAAAATGTCTTTAACTGTTGAAGCTTTTGAAAGCAATTCTTTGTAGCGTTTTAGATATTCACGTTTATTTATCAAACGAGTTTCAATATCAACATATTCTTCTGTTACGTCTCGAGCTTGGATAGTTTTACTTTTTATTTCGTCTTTGCCATTTTCTATACTTGAGATTAATTTCTCAAAATTTTCAGCTGGCACACGAATTTTTAGGTCGTAAGAAATTGTCTGGTCGTTGTTTTGTAAATCTTCACTTTCGTAATAGGCGTTAAGTTTTTTAAGTAAGTCGTCAATCCCTTTTTTGCTTGCGTTGATGTCATTCGTTTTAACTGAAATATTACCGTCTTTGATTATTTTCTTTTTGTTAACTGTTGAATTGTCGCCTAAAGTTTCTGTTCTTGAGTTGTCAGATTCAGCAACTTCTTCGTCTGCCGCTATTGTAGGTTGAGTGAATTTTACACTTTTTTCAAGTACAGGTGGTTCTTCCATTTTAGAAACTGCGTTACCACTTCCTTGTACATACCATTGCTGGTCTTCTTGTTTGGAATTGCAAGAGTATAAAAATGTCAAGATTGTAAAAAATAATACTAAAATATTTGTTTTCATATTGTCAATTTATGTCTGTTATTGTTGAACTGTCGTCCTTTAGCATTGGCTTTAACTCCTAAAAATGTATAAACTTGTGTGTTTTTGATGTTTAAAAACGTTACAAATATACAATTTATTTTTATTAAACCCCTGACAGCTTAAAAAACTGTCAGGTTAATTTGTTAATCGCTAATTTCATCATTTCAAAATCAACTTCCGTTTTTGAATCTCATAAACGATGCAGTTTGCACCCTAACAACTAAAGTTATATTTACACAAACTTATTTATACTCCCACAAAAATTTACACTCTCTTTTTGCACGAAGCATTTCTTTTGTGCATGATAACATTTCCTTTGTGCAAGATGGCATTTCCTTCATGTAAGATACCATTTCCATTGTGTAAGATGGCATTTCCTTTATGTATAAGTCTATTTCCTTCATGTAAGATCCCATTTCCTTTGTGCAAGATGGCATTTCTCTTGTGCATGATAGCATTTCCTTCGTGTAAGATGCTATTTCCTTCGTGTAAGATGCCATTTCCTTTATGCAAGTAAATATATCTTATGTGAAATAAGGATTTTATAGCATAAATAGTTTTTTTATTGTTGTTTTATTTATACAAACCATCCTTTTTGGAGTTTACTATGGGAAGAAATCTCTGTTTTGAGATAGTAACAGATTCATGATTAAAAGGAAGATGATTATGTAATATTGATAATCAACCAGTCGCTTTATTGGTTATTCAATTGCACGGAAAATCTTTAAAAACTTTGTACTTTTGCAAAAAAATAGAACATGACAGATGCCGGGAGTATTAACATCAATGATTTCGATTATCCTTTACCCGATAATCGTATTGCCCGTTTTCCATTAGAAAACAGAGATCAATCAAAATTATTGCTGTTTAAAAACAAGCAGATTTCAACACATTGCTTTTCAGATTTACCCGATTTGCTCCCCGATGATAGTTTGTTGGTTTTTAACAATACCAAAGTTATCCATGCACGAATGCTTTTCCCGAAATCAACCGGCAGTATTATTGAAATTTTCTGCCTTGAACCAGCTGATAATTCAATGGATATTCAACTTGCATTTCAGCAGAAAGGATGTTGTAAGTGGAAATGTTTTGTTGGAAATAACAAACGCTGGAAAGAAAAAATCATTTCAAAATCATTTCATCACAATAACATTAATTATTCTATAAATGCTGAGAGAAAAGAAGCTGTTGAAAATGCATGGTTTATAGAATTCTCATGGGATGCAATTAATCTTTCCTTTGCCGAGGTTCTGGATAAGCTGGGTGTTATTCCCTTGCCGCCCTATTTGAACAGGGAAGCAGAAGATACGGATAACGACCGCTATCAAACAGTTTATGCTGCCGAAAATGGATCTGTTGCAGCTCCTACCGCAGGCTTGCATTTTACCGATAAAACATTTAGGGAATTAAAGGAAAAAGGTATTCTTTGTGAAAATCTTACATTACATGTTGGTGCTGGAACATTTAAGCCTGTGAGTTCCGAAACAATTGATCAGCATACCATGCACAGCGAAAAAGTATATATCGAAATCGGATTTATCGAGAGCCTTTTGCAAAATATAAATAGAAAAATAATCACCGTTGGAACTACAAGCACTCGAACACTCGAATCGCTTTACTGGTTTGGTGTAAAATTGCATTTGAAAGAATCCACCAATGACGAAATCAATATATTACAATGGGATGCCTATCAAGAGAAATATCAATGTGGAATTTCTGCCCATCAATCTTTGAAATATATACAAGCGTTTATGAAAGAAAATAAATTGCAGGTTTTACATGGCCAAACGCAAATGATGATTCTGCCTGGTTATCAATTTAAAATCACAAAAGGGATTATCACTAATTTTCATCAACCAAAGAGCACATTGCTTTTATTAATTTCTGCAATGCTTGGCGAAAAATGGAAAGATATTTATGATTATGCACTAAAGAATGATTATCGCTTTTTAAGTTATGGAGATAGTTGCCTGTTTTTGCCATAATAAAACATAGAGAATCAATCAAATATGTTTTTAAACGAAATTCCCGTTATTTTATAAGTTCAAAACGTATAAGATAACGGGAATTTTTTTCAAATTATTTATAATACCATTAAAAAATGAACTTATTTATAATTCATTTTGGTATTACATCTGATTGGCAATATTTGCATAATACTGAGCCCTTTCATTATCTCCTTGTTGCTGATATATTTGAGCTAACATCTGATAAGCAGGTTTGAACCCTTGATTTTGTTCAAGCAATTTCTCAAGCATTTTAATTGCTGAATATGAATCGTTTTTACGGATATAAGCATTTGCAGCCCAATAGTAAGCAAAGTAATACTTATAATTGTTTTTAATAATTCGATTGGCTGTTTTCAATGAATTTTCCACATCATTTTTTGCCAGATAAATATAAGCCTGAAAATTCAATGCATTGTCAAGTTCAGGATCAAATTTCAATAACTGATTAATATACAACATGGCACTATCCATTTGTTGTATCTTAATATAAGCATCTCCTAAATTTAACAAAGCAGATTCATTGGTTGGCAATAATTCAACTGCTTTTTGTAAAAGTGGAATAGCTGTTTGAAAATCACCTTTTTCCAAAGCTTGTGATCCTAACATATCCGACTTGTCAGTTCGTTTTAAAATAGCACAAATCGGCTTTCCATCCACATCAATTGTATGAACAGCATTTTTGGGTGGCCACGTACCATTTCTCAATTGGTCAGGATTGATTCCGGTATTTACAAAAATAGCATAATCCCAATCGTTGTTTCCGCGTTCGTAATAACGTATAAATGCTACTTCAAATTTGGCAGTATCTTTCCTTAAATAATAAGAAACAGGAGGAGTAAGCCATGCTCCAACTTTTATTTTCTTTCCAATTACATTGGCATCTTTGGATGCATTTTGCTTTACCCATTCAGTAGCTTCGCGCAAACTATGGAAATAATAATCCATTTCATAATTGCCATAAGCTCCTTTAACACCACCAACTATTTCATTAAAATAAACATATTGATATGGATGATTTTTAAAAGTATGAATGATAGGATTTATAGTTAATAACACAACAATTATACCACCGGCAATTCTCATATATTTGTTTTTGATAGCTTCAATCAAACTATTAAATCCTAAACCTGCAGCTACTACCAACGCTGGATATGTAAATAATGCATGTCTCCATCCTCCATATACGTTTGAATGTTTCCAGACAATATAAAAAATCGGGAAGCCAAACGAGAATAACAGAATGAATGCCCAGAAAAACTGCATATCTTTCTTTTTCAATAAGAAAAGATAAATTACAGATCCAATAATTACTGAAATCGGAGCAGTAATCATAATATACTTGATGGTGTAATAAGGCGGAACTTTATCAGACCAGATTGAAATACCTTCGAAAATCTGACGCAGACTTGCTCCGAAATTAGTCATTGAAGTTAAAGATTTCAATGGATTGCTTATAGGTGCCTGCAATGCATAAGGCCATAAAATTAAACCCATGAAGTATCCGGCAATAGCAATAACAATAGAATAGGTTGCTAACTTTTTAAATCTAATTATATTATCAGCTGAAAACAAAGCTTTTATTTTGCTTGTAAATAGAAAGTATAACCCTACAAACATCACAAGATAAGCTAATAATATCAACCCGCCTATACGGACACTTATTGCCATAGCTATACCCAAAGCCAGATAAAAAACGGTTTTCTTGGTGGGCTTTGGAAATTGTTGTAAAAACCTGATTATGTAATATATTGTAAAAATGTAAGCCATTGCAAAAGGAACATCTTTCGGGTTATTAAAAGTTTGCCCTAAAAACTGAGGTGAAAAAAACATCAGGAAAAAAGTAATCAAAGCTGCCCGCCAATTTGCAATTCTGAAAGCTATTAAGCCACAAAACAAAAAAGCAAGCCATCCAACCAATGCATTCATAGCATGACGTGATTCAAAAACATTGTCAATATTGAAGATTTTATTAAAGAAAACAGTCAGCGTATCAAAAGACATTCCATAATCCCTCATACCTTCCATGCTCGAATTTCCGGCATTAGTGTAGGTTGTGTCCTTTCCAAAACTGGTGTAATAATTGTAAATTTTTACAGCCTGAGGATACTGATACAAATCTTCGTCACCGGAATTTCCAGTATGATAAGCCATCATAGGCATTGCCAGAAAAGTAATAGCCACAACTATTGTAAATAACATTCTGAAAACCGAAGATTCCTTTAATTTTTTAGGTAACAATTCTCTATTTGGCTTGCTACCAAGCTCTTTAAATGGTATAATTAAAAACCAGTTGATTCTGTTTACAAAGTTTTTATAAAGCTTAGTGAAATAATCAGGTTTTTTAATTTCAGTAAAAGGATTGCTTTGAAAAATTGCAATTTCCTCTGTTTCAATGTCTGCTTGCTTCAATTGATAATTTATTGCAAAACGGTAATCTTTGCTGTTTTTGCAAACATTTTGATATAAATATCCCAACAAATTCGTATCTCCCAATAACATAGAATAGTTGTACGAATTTGGATTCTGTTTTTCCTTTTGTTGAAAAACCGGAACACCAATTTTATCACTTAAATCTTTTCTTTGATTGAATAAATCATTAATATTAAATGAATTATTTAGTTTTTCTAAATCAAAAACAAGCACATTTTCTTTGGAAGCTTCTGTGATTCCCAACGTAATAGCCTGTATTTTTGTAATTTCAACAGTTGAATTTAGGATCTTTAAAATATTTTGTTCTCTAAAAACTTTAAATATATCTTCATTTTCAATAAGTTGAAGAATCTCTTTTGAAGTAGCATTATTAACTAGAATAAGTTCAAATTTTGAATAATTTTCTTGCTTAATTTTTTTCAATGTTTCAACAAAAAAACCGAATTGTTTCGATAAATTCAGTAAAGGTGCTACCAATGAAAAAGATAATGCATTGACTTTAGATGTTGTGAAAGTCTTTTCTTTTTCTTTTTTATTGATATTTGGGTTTTGAATTTGAATAGTTTTCTTCATAAATTTGTTTTTATTCGTTGAAATTTACTTTTTCAGCAATTATATATTCTGGTCTGTTTTTCACTTCGTCAAATAAGCTTCCAATGTATTGTCCTAAAACTCCGATAGTTAACAATTGTACTCCACCAAAGAAAATGATTATTATTATAGTTGATGTCCAGCCACTTACGGTATGTCCTAATCCAAAAATCTGGCTTATCAACAACCACAAAGCTATAAGTAAACCAGCAAAAATGCTTGTAAAGCCCACAGAGGTTGCTAATTTTAAAGGTTTTTTGGAAAAATAGAATAAGCCAATAGAAGCAAATTTAAGCATTTTACTGAAAGGATATTTGGTTTCGCCTGCAAAACGTGCTTCACGGTTATAGTAAACCGGACATTGCTTAAATCCTAACCAACTGATTAAGCCTCTGATGTATTTATTTTTTTCGTGTAGATTGTTGAAAGCATCAATAACTTTGCGGTCAATCAGTCGGAAATCACCTGTATCAACGGGAAAGGAAATATCAGACAATGAATTTAATAAGCGATAAAACATTTTTGCCGTTAGAAGCTTGAAAAAACTTTCTCCTTTTCTTTTGTTTCGAACACCATAAACTACATTACATTCTTCTTTCTCAAATACTTTCAACATGTCAAGAATAACTTCCGGTGGATCCTGCAAATCAGCATCAATAATAACAGCAACATCACCTTTACATTCTTTTAATCCTGCAGTTACTGCTGCCTGATGACCAAAATTTCTAGAAAAATTCAGCAATTTTACGTGTTCATCTTTCAATGCAATTTCTCTCATAAAAAACATGGTTTTATCTCGACTTCCGTCATTGATAAAAATAAGTTCATAATCAGGCAAATTATTGTTAATAAACACATTTGCCAAACGTCTGTAGCTTTCCTTAATTACTTTTTCTTCGTTAAATGTTGGTACAATTACTGATATTAACATATTTATTTTTTTCTGAAGTATATCAAATAAATCAAATTGCGGGCAATACCCATTGCCAATGCCATTATTTTTGCCAGATAATTATCAAAAAAATTGATTTGATAATCTTTGTCGGCAACTAATTTATCTACAAAAGTATTAAAAAGTTTGACTTGAGCAAAACCAATAGTTGCACTTAATGAATCAGTTGAAATTCGGAAAGCATACAAAACCTTATCAACTACATACAAATCACCGTGTTTCAATATTCTACCCCAAAAATCCAAATCTATCATGTAAATATTTTCACCATTATAAAATCCAGATTTTGCCAGAATTTCTTTCCTGAATAATCCTGCAACCGGTTCACCAATTACGTTGGTTCCTCTATGCAAACTTTTCTTTAAAGCTTTAATACCTTTATACTTACCACTTCCAGGAAATTTTCTTGTCATTATCAGTTTTCCATCCTGATTGATAACGTTTTTATGTGAAGTAACCAGAACAACATCTTTATTTTCAGTGTTTTCAAAAACGCATAACTGTTCGCTAATGCAATTAGAATAAAGAATATCATCAGCACCCATCATTTTACAATAGTTGCCAGTTGCCAGTTGAAGTGCTTTATTCCAGTTTCCTTCAACTCCAAGATTTTTTTCATTCTGATAAAACTTTATCCTTTTATCGCTGAATGAATGAATTATTGATACAGTTTGGTCTTTTGAGCAATCATCAGTTATGATAATTTCAAGATTTTGATATGTTTGATTTAAAATACTTTCTAAAGTTTCTTTAATAAACTTTTCAGCATTATAAGCTGGAATGCAGATACTTATTAATGGTTGATTGCTCATACTGAATTAGAATTTGATTACAAAAACCTGCATATTCAGATAGAAGTAATTTCCAACTAATCCGATATTTATGGGATGAGAAAAAACCTTTTGCAGTTTAATTCCATGATTTGAACACATTTTTTCAATTAATTGCCTGTTGACAAAGGTTTTGTGTGTAGGATCATGCTGAAATCCTTTTTTATCAGGAACGATTACAACCAGATTTCCATTTTTCGTCATTTTTTGTTTCAATGCTGCAAAAAAATCATTTATCTGATTCAAATCCAGATGTTCCAGCACATTATCAATTAATGCATTTTCTGTATTTTGTTTAATATTTTCCAGTTTTGTAACATCATCAAGCTTAACGTCAAAACCTTTGCTTACACATTTTTCTACCAAAAAAGGATTGTTATCGATTCCTGAAAAACATCTGTTTTTCATCTTCAGAAACTGAAGAAATTCTCCGGTACCACACCCTAAATCAACAATTTCGTCACTATTGAATTGTCTTACTATTTTTGGATAGAAAAACCATTGTAAGTATTTATCACGCCCCGGAAGGTATTTATTTTCAAGATGTTCTTTATAAGCTTCACTGTTTGTTTCCATTCTAAATTTTTTGTTATTCAAAAAAACTATGCAAAGATATAATAAAAAAAATTGATGTTTTTAAAAATACCCTGCTCACTCAGAAAAATATGAATTTATTTAATGCAGAACAGCTTTTGCATTTTTTTTTGTTAAAATTTACTTGTCTATAAAAATATTTATTACTTTTGTGTTATTATACTAACAATAAAATAATGTAGAAAACAAAAACATAATAAAAAATAGCGTTGCTAAAAGTATTTCTCTGCTGAAAAACGACCAATTTTTAACAGATATCAGAGAGATAGCTTAGGTGAACGCACCCGAACAGGGTGTGTTCCTTTTGCTTATTTCAATTGATATCGGGTGCTTGGTCGTACCTTCAGCAGTTGAATACAAAGTAGAGGTTCACGCCCTTTTTTATTTTGTGGAAATCAGATAATATGTTAACCTAAATAAAAAGAAATTGGTCTGCGAGAGCCAAAGGGTTGACTACCCAATTGTGACAATTATTATGAAAATTGGAGTATAGAAACCAATTAAAAAAACGGGGCGATACCGAAAAGCCTTATGAGTAGGGAAATTAAATATTTATAACAATATGAGTGTAATGTTAGTAACTGGAGCTTTTGCCACCCACACAACAAAGTTGTACAATTATTTCGTTTGTCCAAGAAGTTGGCACATCAATAATGTTGAGTTTATAGCAGTAAATTATTTAGGCGAATTAAATTATGTAGGAAAAATAATTAGTTCTCCTATTGAATGGAATTTTAACTGTGAAACCCAAACCGTAAATATTGAAAAAAACTTTCCGCTAATAAAAGCAGTATGGAATGATCTTGAACAATTTAAAATACTTATTAACGACGGAGATCATTATTTATTTATATTATCACCTATAATAGGTGGATGTACCCATTTAAACCTAATCTATAATGGTATAGGACCTTTCACTCAATCTCATAGATATTTTGATACTTTAGGCGAAATGATTGTAAGACACCAAGGATTAAGTTCGATTCCAGCACTTGCAACAGACAGCATAGATAGAGCTTCAGTAATCAACGATAATGAAAAAATATTTTAAAAAATAAGCAATATGAGGAAAATATATTTAATTGGAATAATGTTGTTAACATATATTAGCATAAATGCTCAGGATTGTGAATGTAAATTATGGAAACGCACTTATTATTATAATGGGGAACCACGATTTGAATATTCGATGGGCTGTGATCAACCAACAAGTGCATTCGAATTTGTCAGGTATGATTTTGACGAATGTAAAAAATTAAAAAAACAACGACAAGAAGAACTACAAAAAGATCAATTAGAAGAAAAAAATAAATTAAAATTTTACGATGGTTATAAGATAGTTGGATGGCATGATTTTATTATTGACAAACCCAAACGACTTGGAATAAAGCAAAATTCATTTAAATATTGGGATAAAGAAGGAACTGAAATTTGCGAAGGTCATATTGATAATAATAAAGTTATTCAGGGTATAGTTTACTCCCCTTTGGGTGTAACTTTAGATTTCTCCGTGGCTATAAAACTAATACAATCAGATATCACAAATAAAGAATATGTTATTGGTGATGTTATTTATGCGAAAAAATGGTTTGTTTGCGATTTATTTAATGGAGAAATCTTTGAAAATGATTATAGTTATGTTCAAAGAGATAAATGTAAATGGATTTTATTTATCGATGGTGTTTCTGTAATGGTATTTAATAAGTTTATAGATGATACATCTGCAATTCAAAAATATAAAAATATTGAAACATACAAAGAAGAAAAAAGAAAAAAGATTTTAGCTGAAGACAAAAAGATGCTTGACGAAATAGAGAGTAAGCGGAAACTAAAAGAAAAAAATGAAAAGGATTATATAGACTCATTAGATAGAATAAAATCTATACCATTGTCTGTAATTGAAACTGATATCGTAGGGAATTGGGAATTTAAATCTTCCAATCTTCCAATTAAAAAAGGTGAATCTTCTACTTACATCATCAGAGAAACATTTAAATTAAATTCAGATAGAACATATGATTATTTTTTTGAATTATTAATGGAATCATATAGTTATGGGAGTGGTTATAGTTATTATGGATTAGAATATTTTAAAGAGTTTGGAATATGGGAATTAAAAAATAGTATTTTAACTATGCATATTAAATCAATTATAAGTAACCGTAAAAGATATCAAGGTTTAGATTTAATGCCATTAGAAAGAATAAAACTTTTAAAGTTTGACAAAATATCGAAAAATAGAGCAAAAAGAATAATAAATGTTAATGAATTCGAATTTATAAAAACTAAATACTTAATTAATATTGATAAATATACAGGGGAATTAACTCCTATTCCTACTAAAGGAGAAAAGCAATAATAAAAATTTATCTCCACCCAGTTGAGTTTAAAGTGTGTTGTAAACTGAATCGAATTTTTGATTAAACTTTATAACTGATAGCATTTTGTTACAGGCTTTTTTTAGTCCCCATAAGTGATAATATTAATAAATTTTACAAGTAAATCAATTTTATTGTAATTTTGTAAAAAATAGAAATTTGAAATAGCTATAAAAAAAACTATGAACAGCATTGTAACAAAAAGACTTAATGAGTTAAAAACTTTATGTGATTTATATAAGGTAAAATCTATGCATGTTTTTGGCTCAGTTTGTACAGATAAGTTTAATGAAAACAGTGATATTGATATATTGATATCATTTGATAACCTTTCAATAGAAGAATATACAGATAATTATTTTGAATTACATTATAAACTTCAGGAATTATTTGGTAGAAAGATAGATTTGCTTACAGATAAATCTCTTTCAAATCCATACTTTATAAAGGGATTAGAACAAACAAAACAACTCATTTATGCAGCTTGAGATTCAAAAATATTTATTTGATATAAAGTCCTCAATTGATTCAATAGATGAGTATTTAGGCGGTAATTATGATTTTAATAAATATAAATCAAATAAGCTTTTAAGAAGAGGTATTGAACGTGAATTAGAAATAATTGGAGAAGCTGCAAACAGAATACTTAAAATAAATCCAAACATAAATATTGATAATGCTCGCAGAATAGTTGATCTGAGAAACTGGTTAATACATAGTTACGATAATATTGATGATACAATTATTTGGGGTATAATTTCAAAACATATACCTTTACTAAAAGAACAAATTAACGAATTGTTAAATATTTATTAATTCACATTAAATTATAAGTTAAATACAATTTAAAGCAGTTTACCGAAATAAACACTTATTTTAGATTTTGCCTAAAAACTAAAATAACGGGTCGTATTATTTCTTGGTTTTACCCCCCGTTTTTTTATTAAAAACATATTTTTTATTTAAGAAAAATGAGATAACTGCCATTGGCGCAGCAATAATTACTGCTCCCCAATATTTGTCAACATCTATCAGAAAAAGTAATTTTAACCCAACAACACTCAACAAATAAATAAGCAAATATACTGCAAAAAATTTAAAAATCAACTTATTACTGTCGCTTTCAAAAACCAGTTTGCCGGTTGTTTTATAATTGAACAGAATGCCTAACATATTGGAAATAAATACAGCTAAGGAATAATGCACACCAAAATATACTAAAATCCAATAAACAGTGAGTGAAAACAAAGTGTTTAAAGCACCCACAAACAGAAACCTTACAAATTTGAACTTGATACGGTAAAACTGGCTGATTGAATAATTGATATGCTTTTTTATCATTAGTTTATCTTTTTGCTTAATCCTATCATTATAAACACATTATTCATTCCGCGATTGGGTTTCATTACGTTGGCATTTGAAATATGGCGAATTCGAAATTCTGTTTCCAGCATCCAATTACCCATAATTTTATTGCTTATACCAAATGCCAGATTATCAGAAAAAATAAATCCATGTGCTTGCCTGTCGGTTGGAATGGTAATAAAATGTGGTCCGGAACCTAACTGGCTGTATAAAAATGAATTTGCTCCGATTTTATACTTATACCTGAAAGCTAAGTTGATACCAAATTCCAGTTCTTTAAGTTTTGAATCTAAAAAAACAGGATTCAGCTGAGGTTCAAACATAATCCACCATTTTCCATTTTTCTCTTTTTTTGTAAGCTCCCAACCGAAATTACCCATCAGCAAAAGTGGTTTGTAATATTGTCCTTCGGGAAGTTCGATGCTGTAAAAACTTATGCCGATTTTAAAACCTTTTTCTGAGAAGAAATGTTTTGGTGTTTCCTGAGATTTTACTTCAATAGAAAATAAAAGGATAACCACAAAGAACGCAAAGATTTTCGCAATTTTAAATAAAAAATTTCTCCTCTTTTGCATTTATATATTATTTAATAATTTTTTATTAGAACGCTTATAACACGGATACTTTCAGTAAACACAGATAATACGGATTTTTTAAAATATTTTTTATATTTAAATCCGCTAAAATCCGTGTCTCCGGAACGGATCTGCGTCATCCGCGTTCCATATTTCTTATTGTTTTAACTAAACTATATTTTTGAAATCCAATCAGTTAATTCCCCTAAATTCATAGCCGGAATATCCAGTTTGTTTTTCTTACGGAATCCGTTTAAGTCGTTGAATAACTTATTGATATTGGCTTCTTTTAATGCTGCCAATGTATTAAAACCTGCTTTTCTGATATGCTGAATCCAATGTTCAGGTACACCTATAGCTGCAAATTCTTCATCAGTTGACTGAACGGCTTTCTTTTCGGGACGCATTTGTGGAAAGAAAAGCACATCCTGAATGGAGTTTGAATTGGTCATAAACATTACCAAACGGTCTATTCCGATACCCATACCGGAAGTTGGCGGCATACCATATTCCAGAGCACGTAGGAAATCCTGATCGATAAACATCGCTTCATCATCTCCTTTTTCAGAAAGTTTCAGCTGATCCTGGAAACGTTCACGTTGATCAATCGGGTCGTTCAACTCGGTATAAGCATTTGCAAGCTCTTTACCATTTACAAAAAGTTCAAAACGCTCAGTAAGTTCAGGATTATTGCGGTGCTTTTTGCAAAGTGGCGACATTTCGACCGGATAATCAATAATGAAGGTAGGCTGAATATAATTATGTTCGCATTTTTCGCCGAAAATCTCATCAATCATTTTGCCTTTTCCCATCGTAGGATCAGTTTCGATATGCAGTTTCGCACAAACTTCACGAATCTGATC
>CAIZXK010000681.1 GCA_903936865.1 uncultured Bacteroidales bacterium
AGTCCGACCAACTGGGACCACGCCGACAAAAATGTCGGCGCTCCGCCTTTGGTGGCAGCCCCGCAGGAGCGTTGCCCTACCGAAGCAAGGCTCACGCGAGAGCCTCCTGCTGTTGTATCATAACCTATTTTAATATATATATGAAACTTCCGATATTAATTATGCGGATTATAACTAGTATTTTTTTTACAAAAATAATCATTTATTTTAAGCCTTCCGAAAAAAGATTTGTGGATATTTTTGATTATTGAAAAAATCTTATATCCGCAGATTTTATTGGATTATTTGCGAATTTTATAAAAAAAATTAAATGATTATACTATTTTATAAACAGCAAAGAATAAAACACTAATAAAAATATTACGGGTTTAAGTATAAACAAATGCACAATCAAAGAAACTATTTTTTACAAATCCTATTCATTTTAAGGTGTCAGTATGCTCAGGAATGAAGTGTCAATTTAGTCCGGAATAAACAGCTGCCCGATTACTTTTCGTCCATTCCGAAGTACCATTTTGCTTATCCGTTTGCTAGCTTAAACATTCTGGAATATCATTTTACCCCCTTGTTCCTATTGAAAATGATCCATTATTTTTTATCAGGTTTAAGCCTTTTAATAAAGGATTTACAAAGTTTATAAAGCTATCTAACATGCTTTCGGATACAGATTGAACTTCTATCATTTCTTCTACAAAATAGCTGTAGCCCGAGCCATTGAATACTTCATCCTTTTGCATGGGAGCTATGGCTTTTAGCTCTGACGCATCATTTGCTTCTACAAACTTATAGAATGCAATTTCTTTGCTATTACATGTTTTGAGGCATTTCAATACCGCCACATAGCGTTTGCTTATTCTGAAACAACCCATATCGGGTGATGGCAGATTTCTTGCTACACTATTGTCTTTTATACCGCTTTTCATTTTTGCATATACAGTTGATGACATTTCACTGGCTAAAACTTTGTATTTTACAGCATAATCACCACAAGTATTATCCTTTGCTTTTTCTACAATATAAATAAACTTATGTGCATCGCTGTTTTTAAAGTTATTGGTTTCTACTACCTGATAGCCATTGCTCTTTTTCCATGTCCAGTCGTATATACCCAGGTTTTTAACTGCCCTCTGCTCGGCTTCCTGAGCAGAAGAGCGGCTTGCTCCCATTCCATAGCTAACTCTGGTTTTCTTATCATAAGTTTGATAAGTAGTTTTAATAACCACATAAACCCCTTCTTTAATGCTATCGCCGCACTCCTCACAAGGCTGATCCGACACGGTAGTATATCCTTTATTTGCCATGTATTTCTGGGCTGCATCTTTGGCTTCGTAATGATAAGTATAACCCCATTCCACTTTAAAATCTATAGCCGAATGGTCTTTATCTTTGGCAACTACCAAAACTATCTGGGCACTTGTTAAATGACTTATCAAGACATTTAAAAGTAATACTATTATAAAATGTTTGTTTTTCATAATTGACGTAACCTATGTCTTTCACCCCTCACATTAGAGGGATGAAAGGCAGGTATCTTTTTAAATATTATAATAACTCTATTTAATTACCAACTTACATAATGCACCTGTGAATTTTCAATAAGTTTCCATTTGGCAATTTGATTCTGACGAGAAGCTTTTGCATCTTCATGAGTAGTAAACTTGCCTGATTTCATCCCATTACGTGCATTAATATATTCTTTCGGATAATCAATTATCATTTGATTATAAAATGCACCTGTACCTTTTTTATAATCATTTAAATCGGCATAAATGATATCACTTACAAAGAAATGAACACCTGCTTCTCCTTTTGCATTACAATTGGCACAATTTGAAGTGATATAAAAATAATATAAATCATTTTTACTATTAAATGAAGTTGTTGATAAAAAAACAGTTGTTAAAAGAACTGATAATAAAAAAATCTTTTTCATAGTTTTTCTTGTTTAATTTACCCTACTCATCTGGCTTTTCAGGTTCCGCCCCGTTTGGCTACGGCACTTCGACACTTCGGCACTTCGGCACTTCGACACTTCGACACTTCGACAAGCTCAGTGACCGAAGCTCAGTGACCGAAGCTCAGTGATTGTTGGACGCTGAGCTTGTCGAAGCGGTATTTCAGCAGGTATAATGACCAATTCATTACAACTGCTATCCTTTATATGAATTCCGTTGTATGTGGTTAAAAATTAATCTTCCGGATTATAGCGAAAATCAATTATCTCTTTAACCTTATATCCCTTTTCGGTATATTCTTTTTTTACTTCTTTTATTAAATTTGCTGTTTCATTATAGGTAAAGCATTTGTTATCGCTATTACCTCCCATGTATGTATAAGAAGAGTATGAATTTACTACACCCTTTTCATTTAAATAAGTACTTACATAATCTTCCCATTGATGTTCAACCTGACGGGAATAATGGATATTATAGTTGTAATGATGCGTATGACGTACAACATTTGAGATATAAATTACTTTTGTTTTGGGGCAATAAGCATAGCCGAAATAGTAACAGGGACTATCTTCCTGTGCCTGTAATTTGATGGATGTTAATTCAAATAACATCAATACGATAATTGTTAATTTTGTTTTCATTTTTATTTGTTTTTAATTATTCTTCTTTTGTATTAAATCTATCACTTTCGCTTACATCGTAACCATCGCTTTTTTTCCATAACGGATCGTAAGTACTCAATTGATCAACTGCACTTTTTGTAGCTTCATCGGGAGAATCTTTGCTTGCACCTATGCCATAACTGGTTCTACGGCTGCCATCCGACAACAAATAAGATGCTTTTACTACCACATATATGCCTTTTTCTAATTCGCCACCATCTGTTCTGAAGGCATCTCTTTCGTTGCCATGGTTTTTTATCCATGCTTTGGCTTCCCTAAGGGCCTTAAAATATTCGCCTTTGAATACTTTGTATTCTACAGCTGAGCCCTCTTTATCGTAACCTACTGCCATTACCACCTGTGCCTTAGCACTAAAGCCTATTATCAATATAAAGGCTATTGCAAATAATACTTTTTTCATTGCTTTGTTGTTTAATTTATTTAATTGTTTTTATTTTAGTTTGTTATTACTCCACTTCCACCTCGACTCCGCTCGGTGTCCGGTTATTATTTCAGCTCGGTGTCCGTTGCTTTCGGTCGTCGAGCGGAGTCGAGACGATGTTTCCACCTCGACTTCGCTCGGTGTCCGGTATAACCTCCGCTCGGTGTCCGGTATAACCTCTGCTCGGAGTCCGGTTATAATCTTCGCTCGGAGTAGAAAGAATTATTTCTTAGGTGCATTTCTATAATGTGTTTCATTTAAACATTCCGATAAATCATGTAATTTATTTTCCTCTTTATTAATTAAAGCTTCCTTTTTGTTTCTATTCCAATTTTGAACCTGTTTTTCTCTTAAAAAAGCTTCATCTATTCTTTCGAAAACTTCATAATAAACTAATTGTACAGGTAAATGCTTTTTGGTAAAATTTGCACCTTCACCATTTTGATGTTGTTTTAATCTTGTTTCCAAATCTTTGGTGCTTCCGGTATAATATGCTCCGTTGGCACATTGTAATATATACATATAGCAGTTCATGTCCATTATTTTTGTTTTCATGTTTCCACCTCGACTCCGCTCGGTGTCCGGTTATTATTTCCGCTCGGTCTCCTTGCTTTCGGTCGTCGAGCGAAGTCGAGACGATGTTTTGCTTTATCAGTCGCTCGTCCCTCGCTCCTTCTTTAAGCAAAACGCTTTTATTTTGGCTTAAAAGGATGGATAAATAAACCACTGTTTACTCGGGCGACACTACACGAAAACCGCCGTCGTTGAATCGGGCGTCGGGAGTGCGGTAGTTACGGTTAGCAACCCGGCAGTAAGCAGCGGGGCCGTACCAGCCACCGCCACGCAACACACGGTAAGACCCCGTTGCAGCACCTTTAGGATTGGTAGAAGGAGATTTAGCATAGTATTCTTTTTCGTACCAATCTCTGCACCATTCCCATACATTGCCACTCATATCGTACAAACCCAGTTCATTTGGTTTTTTCTTCATTACCGAGTTGGCTTGTGCACCAGAGTTATCCTGGTTCCAGCCTACTTCGTCCAAATCGTTGCTGCCTGCATAAATATAAGAAGTATTTTTTTTGCCACCACGGGCAGCATACTCCCATTCGGCTTCGGTGGGCAGGCGGTAATCGCCGTTTAGTTCATCACTCAGCCAGTTGCAATATGCCACTGCATCGTTCCAACTTACCATAACCATAGGGTGTTTGTTGTTCCATCCCCAACTTGGAGCTTCGGGCATCGGGCGTGAGGTAGCCTGGCAAAATGCTTTGTATTCGGCTACAGTTACTTCGTGTGTACACATACTAAAACTGCTTACCGTTACATAATGGCTGGGTTTTTCGTCTTCTTCGCCACTATTGCTACCCATATAAAAGCTGCCACCTTCTACTTTAACCATATCGGGCTTAATGGCTGTGGTGGTGGTTTGGGCTTTAAGCCCTGTAAAAAATAATGCTGCTATGAGCATTGTGAGAATTAAGTTTTTCATTTGGTTTGTATTAAATAATATTAAAATTTATTTAAGAATAAAAAGACAGAACTTTCAAAGATAAATATTTTACTAATACTGTCTTTATAATTTATTATTTTCCCATAAAGGGAATGGTGCAATAGCCGGTTTAACAGTGGAAATCCATCCATCCTTTTAAGCTCGGGCGACACTACACGAAAACCGTTGTTGTTGTTACGGTTGTCGGGAGTGTTGTTGTTACGGTTAGCAACCCGGCAGTTAGCAGCGGTGTTGTTCCAGCTACCGCCACGCAACACACGGTTAGACCCTTTACAGCTATTGCCCATATATTTTCTCCATACATTTTTTGCGAAAGCAAAAGCTATCGGCATGTTTTGTAAATGCTAACAAAGGTAATACATGTTTTTGAAATTCGGTTTGATTCCAGTAATTATTTTTTAAGTTTTCTTCATATTTATTTAATTTAATTATAAATCGTTTTTTACTGCGTCTGTTTAATCTTAGCATATTGCTATATATAGTATATCCTAAAAATGGCAATCCTTTTTGAGTTGAATTTAAACAAAATGGCTTTAATTCTAATTTTAAAAACGTTTTTATAAATGATTGTAATTGTTTGCCTTTATTATTTAAAGCATCTTTATCATTGTCCCATAATACCATATCGTCCATATACCTTACAAAACCCTCAATTTTTAATTGTTCCTTTATATAATGATCGCTTACAGCCAGATAATGATTGGCAAAATACTGGCTTGTTAAATTACCAATAGGAAGTCCTTTGTTTGTTTCAACATGATAGCTATCAATTATATCGTAAAATATATTATGTAATTTTGTTTCTTTAAAACGACTGCTTAATAGTTCAATTAATATTTGATGATCAATAGAATCGAAATATTTACGAACGTCCAATTTCAAAAACCATTTATATTTACGCTGATAATACATAGCTCTCTGTAAAGCGGCATAACTACCTTTACCCAGCCTGCTTGCATAGCTATCGAATAGCTGATATTTTTCAAAATTAGCGGTACATATATTCATTATTGCATGATGCAATACCCTTTCGGGAAAAGCAGCTGCACATATCAGCCTTTGTTTGGGATCAAAAACAGTGAAATAAGTATAATTACCAACAATTACGCTGGCTTGTTGTATTTGAGTAATTAAACTAAGCAAATTTGCATCTAATTGTTTTTGAAACAACAAAACATCTTGCTTGCAGCTTTTCCCTCTTTGAGCTTTCCAATATGCCAAACGCAAATTATCAGGGTCAGCTATTTTTTCAATTAAATTGGTTTCACGTTTCATTGCTTATCTTTTTTTGAACAATACATTTCTACCAATAACTTACCATACTTTTCTACTTTCTTTTCCCCAATTCCTTTAATAGAGATAAGTTCGTTTGCACCAATTGAAGGTAAACGGGCAATATTAGCAAGTTCCTCATCGGTAAATACAGCATAAGCAGGAACTGCATCATTTGATGCAATGGTTTTTCTGTATTCACGCAATGTACTAAAAACAGAAAACTCATGCTCATTTAATATAGCTTTGTAATCTGTTTTTGCTTTGTTAAAGCTGCTGTCGCTATTAGGCAACCCATTAATATATCGTACACAAAAGTTCCAAGAGCAAGCTTTCTCGTTTTGATAAAAATGCTGCTCTACTTCCAATACTTTATGCGATGCCAAAAAATGATTTAATTCACTTAAAGCAATGCCATTATCTGTAATAGGTATATTAAAAAGTTTTATTTGCATACTGTTTTTTTTTCTGGTCATTGAGCATATCGAAGCACCGAAGTACTGGTCATTGAGCTTGTCGAAATGACACTTCCCCTTGTTTCCCGCTTCGACAAGCTCAGCGTCCGAAGGTTGCAGAGCCTGTCGAAATAGGTCATTGAGCCTGACGAAATGCCGTTTTGCTTTATCAGTCGCTCGTCCCTCGCTCCTTCTTTAAGCAAAACGCTTTTATTTTGGCTTAAAAGGATGGAAGAATTAACCACTGTTTACTCGGGCGACACTACACGAAAACCGTTGTCGTAGAAACGGTAGTCGGGAGTGAGGCTGTTACGGTAAGCAACCCGGCAGTTAGCAGCGGTGTAGTACCAGCCACCGCCACGCAACACACGGCGAGACCCCGTTGCAGCACCTTTAGGATTAGTCTGTGGATTAGCTGTATAAGCTCCATACCAGTCTTTGCACCATTCCCATACATTACCGCTCATATCGTATAAGCCCAGCTCATTGGGGCGTTTTTGGGCTACAGCTTGTGTTTGAGAGTTGCTGTTTTCGGCAAACCATCCCACGCCCGGCATACTTTGCCCACCGCTGTATTTATAGCCTTTGCTTAGTTTGCCACCACGGGCTGCGTATTCCCATTCGGCTTCGGTAGGCAGGCGGTACATATTGCCTGTTTTGTCGCTCAACCAGTCGCAATAAGCTACAGCATCGTTCCAGCTTACATTTACTATCGGTAGGTTGTCTGTCCAGCCCCAGCTTGGTGGATCGGGCATTTTTATACCGGCTGCATTGCAATAAGCACGGTATTGTGCTACGGTAGTTTCTGTTTTGGCTATCTTAAAGGTTTTAAGCGTAACTTCATGTGTAGGTTGCTCATCACTCCCGCCTTCCGCTTCGGTATCGCCCATGGTAAAAGTGCCACCTTCTACGGTTATCATTTCGGGATAGCTTTGGCTGTATGCCTTGCCTGTAAAAAATAATGCTGCTATGAGCATTGTGAGGATTAAGTTTTTCATTTGGTCTGTATTAAATTTATTTAATTGTTTTTATTTTAGTTTGTTGTCTGTTATTTCTTCACTTTCCACCTCGGCTCCGCTCGGTGTCCATTGTATCTTCGGTCATTGAGCTTGTCGAAATGACACTTCCCCCCGTTTCTCCGCTTCCCGCTTCGACAAGCTCAGCGTCCGAAGCTCAGCGTCCGAAGGTTGCTAGTCTCCACTGTATTTTTTTTAGTTAATTTATTTATCACTTGTTATTTTATATAAATGTCTGTAATGAGAATAAGTGCTAAGCGTAAAAAAGATGGTATTATTTACATTGGTTAAATTTGATATGTAATCATTGACGTTTGGAACAAAGTTTTTGCATTGATGTGTGCCATTTACAGTTCCATCAGTTACCCAAATAGACGAACCTTGTGTGAAATATAAATATTTATCAGTAGCAGCTAAAGAGATATTATAATTGCTTTGGGTGTCTTTTAATTTATAAGTTCCGGTTTCGGTGCCATCACTTATCCAGAGTTCAACTTTATTTTGGTCGTCCCATACAAATATTACTTTGTTGTTGAATGTTTTGAGATTTGATAAATTAAAAAGCATGTTGCCTTTAGGTTTAAAGTCTTTAATCTTAACTGTACCACTAATAGTGCCATCGCTTTTCCAAAGCTCGACATAATCTATTTTGGCATTGTAGTCGGTTGAACTAAAATGATTGACAACAAAGTATAATGTGTTATTTGCTATGGTATATGAAGGGCTATAATTTATTTGGGTTTTGTTGGTTTGATTGTTAATTGAACTTAGTAATGTAGTGCCACCAGAAGTTCCATCTGTTTTCCACAGACAAATCATTCGATTATTACTGTTGTTATATTCTGCTTCAAACAAACAACAATTGGGATTAATAACTGCATAAAGAGGGCTGCTGGATAAATAGGTATAATCCCCTTTAATTAACTCGAACTGATTATTGCTTAATCGATACAAACCTTTTTTGGAACCACTGTAAAGCCATCCGTCATTAAAATAAGCAATATAAGTATTCCCAACTTTTATCATATTAGATGGGGGTGAACATAAATTGTCAACAATAATTTTAGTTCCTTCATTGGTGCCATCAGTTTCAAATATTTTACTACGCCAAGTTCTATTACATGAATTTTCGTTTTTATAGCCACTTTGCGAAGCAGCAAATAGTATTTTGTCGTTGTTTTTGCAAAAGAAGTGAGGAGAACTCGAAAAAGGTGTTCCGTCAGAGGCTTTGCCCTGAGCAATATCTTTTACTATAAAAGTTCCTTTTTTTGTGCCATCAGTTCTCCATAATTCTTTGCCTTTATCATCTTCTACAACAAAGTAGTATAATCCATTATTTGTAAAATTATAATCACCTAATATATAATCAGTCGTTCGGTACATGCCATTAAACTGATATATTTCAGAAGTTCCTTTAAGCGTACCATCACTTTTAAATAATTTAAGCAATTCCGGTGTTTCCTGATGCAGAAAAACAAAGCTACCATTTAAGTTTACTGCACTGGCAACAGATTCCCCTTGGCTACTTATGGTTTTAATATCAACAAAATTTTGCGATATTGCTATACTATCAAAAATAAAATAGCAGAGTGTAATAAGTAATAGTTTTTTCATATTTATTTTTTGTTTTTTAAGTTTCCCTACTCTCTGGCTTTTCTGTTCCGCCCCGTTTTTTTAATTGGTCTCTGGTCTCCATTTTTTATTATAAAAGCCTCCCCATTTTCTAAAAAAACAGGGAGGCTTTTGTTTTTTTAAACTTCCGGTGCTTCTTCACTGCCCTCTATATCTCCGTTATCTTTGCGGCTCCAGCCTCCAATATAGCGGGCATTAAAATACTCATTGTAAAAATCGGGATTCGTATCCTTAAACAACAGCATCATTTTATCTAAGCGCAGTTTAAGTATATCATCACATACTGCAATAAACTTCAGCATATCTTCCTTAGCCGATTTGCTGGCATTTATAATACTTTGCGGAAGATCGATCACGGCCTGATAATCAGCTACTGCAATGTTCAGCTTATCAAGCTGGTCAGCAGGCATACCCAAATCTATCAGTTTATCCAGAATTGGCAAAGCTGCTTTGCTCACATCGTCGCATCTTTTGCTTACTTCCTTTTCCAATCCTTCTTTTAATTCGCTTGGCGAAAAATTAAACTTAGGCATCAATTCTTTATCGGATGTAGAACTTGCATGCACTACACCCAAATTACAAACCAACTGAGCCAGATTAAGCATTTTATCGCGAGCCATCGTTTTGCTACCGCTCGACGATGCCGATTTGGTCTGCTTATTGTCATTTTCATAAACAAATCCCTTATTCTCTCTGAATAAGATTACGTTTTCTTTAAAAGCCGTTTTAGCAGCCCATACACTCTCATACTTCACAAAAACAAAATCCGTTTTGTTGTACATTTGTAACTTTAATGAAATTGCTTTTTCCATTTACGTTATTTTTTTAATTTTTTAATTATTTTTAGGAAATTATCTTAATAATTTCACTTCAAAAATACAATAATTATTTTAATGGTTTTCGATTAACAATATTTTTTTGTTAAATTTTAGTAATTTATAAAAATTCTAAATAATTAAGCAAAAAAGAGGCTGTCTAAAAAGCTCTCTGTGAACCTCTTTTTTAAACTCTATGTTTCTCTGTGTAATTTATAATATATTGTTACACAGAGAAACACAGAGAATGCACGGAGAATGCACAGAGAATCACAGAGACGAAAAAATCAATTTTTTATACTTTTTAGACAGCCTCTTTGCATTGTGTATTTCAATTAATTACATTTGGCATAGCAGTTTTGCTATCTAAGATTTGATATTTTGCATCAAGGAAATCCGTTTTTCTATCCATGATATGATATATTGCATTCAGGAAAGCAATTTTCCTATCCAAGATTGCACATTTTGCATTCAGGAAAGCAATTTTCCTATCCAAGATTGCACATTTTGCATTCAGGAAACCCGTTTTTCTATCCAAGATTGCATATTTTGCATTCAGGAAACCCGTTTTTCTGTCGAAGATTGCATATTTTATATTTAGGAAAGCTGTTTTCTTATCCAAGATTGCATATTTTACTCCAAAGAAAGCTGTTTTGCTATCCAAGAAAGCATATTTTGTATCCAAGAAAGCTGTTTTACTCCCCAAGATTTGATATTTTGCATTCAGGTAAGCCATTATACATTCGGCTAAAGTTGTTTAAATATTCAGTAAGACTATAAATAAATTTTCAAAAGGCAAAAGCATTTCAGAGAAATCAAAAATAATCTTCCGATAAATCTTTTTATAATGCATACTGAGACATCTTAAAAACACCAATTCTTTTTTGCGAAATCCTGTTAAGTTTTCAGTTTCTTTTATGGTTTTAATAAAATCAATTATTCTAACAATTGTTTTTCCTTTAAATACACCCCAATTTCAGCTGATTTTTTCCCAATTGCCTTTTACTTTTTTTATTTTTTTCAATTCTTCTTTAAGTTTTGCATTTTTGTTCATCTGCAACAGTGGGTCTTCGCTAATAATATCGATAGCAATATCGCGTGCTACCTTTATTATTTTTTCATCTTTTACGATATCAGCCAGATGCAAATCCAACATACCACTTTGCTGGGTTCCCTGTATATCTCCCGGTCCTCTTAATCTTAAATCTGCTTCAGCAATTTCGAAACCATCCGTTGTACGAACCATGGTTTCAATTCGTTTTTTGCCATCTGCACTCAGTTTGTGGCTGGTCATCAGTATGCAGTAAGACTGATCGGCACCACGGCCTACCCTTCCCCTGAGCTGATGCAATTGCGATAATCCAAAACGTTCGGCATTTTCTATAATCATTACCGAAGCATTGGGAACATCTACACCCACTTCTATTACGGTAGTGGAAACCATTATTTGTGTTTCCCCTTTTATAAAACGTTGCATTTCATAATCCTTGGCTGCTGATTTCATTTGTCCGTGTACGATACTGATGGCGTATTCGTGCAAAGGGAAATCCCGCGATATGCTCAGGTATCCGTCCTGCAAATCTTTCAAATCCATAGTTTCGGATTCATTTATCAGGGGATAAACCACATAGATCTGTCTTCCTGCTTTAATCTGCTTTTTCATAAAAGCAAATACTTTTAACCTTCCCGAATCAAAATAATGGAAAGTCTTAACCTGCTTACGCCCGGGTGGCATCTCGTCAATAGCCGAATAATCGAGGTCGCCGTAGAGTGTCATCGCCAGTGTTCGTGGAATAGGAGTAGCCGTCATTACCAGAATATGCGGAGGTACACTGTTTTTTTCCCATAAGCGGGCACGCTGCTGCACTCCAAAGCGATGCTGTTCATCAATAATTACCAGTCCCAGGTTGGCAAACTGTACCGTATCTTCTATTAATGCATGCGTTCCTATTAAAATATGAAGCTTTCCGCTAAGCAAATCTTCATTTATCTGACGGCGTTTGGCAGTTTTTGTTGAACCGGTAAGCAGTTCAACATTCACACCCAAGCCATCGAGCATTCTGGTAATGGTATCGTAATGCTGGGTAGCCAGTATTTCTGTAGGAACCATTAATCCCGACTGGAAATTATTATCCATTGCAATCAGCATACACATCAGGGCAACCAGGGTTTTTCCACTTCCTACATCACCCTGCATCAACCGGTTCATTTGTTTGCCCGAACCCATGTCGATACGGATTTCTTTAATTACCCTCTTTTGTGCATTGGTAAGTTCAAAAGGTAGTTTCTCGTGATAGAACCGGTTGAAATAATCTCCAACAATTACAAAACGATGACCTTGCGTTTTGGTAAGTCTTATTTGCTTTATCATAAGCAAGCTAAGCTGAAGGAAAAACAATTCCTCAAACTTGATGCGTACGGTGGCTTTTTGCAATATGCCGGCATTAGCAGGAAAATGTATGTTAAGTATGGCTTCTTCTCTGGAAATGAATTTAAATTTATCGATAATCTCCGGTGTAAGTGTTTCCGGTATCGATGATTTTGCCATCAGTATCAATGTTTTTGTAATTTTACTGATGCCTTTTGAATTTAAGCTTAAGGATTTTAGTTTTTCGGTCGAACTATAGAAAGGATACAATCCTTCCGAAACTTCCTGCTGACTTTCGGCTATGGTTTCTATGTCGGGATGCGATATATTATAATTGCGGTTAAAGATAGATGGTTTACCAAAGACAATATACTCCTCGCCAATTTTTAGTTTCTCCTTTATCCACTTAATTCCCTGAAACCAGATTAAATCAATAGTTCCGCTTTCGTCCTGTAAGGTGGCAATAAGCCTGCTGGCTCTCATTTGTCCGGCAGTTTCCATCGAAACAATTTTACCTTTTAGTTGAACGTAAATAAGATCACTGTCAATTTCAGCAATCTTCAAAAACTTGCTTCTGTCAATATAACGGAAAGGATAGTATTGCAGCAAATCGCCAAAGGTGCGGATATTAAGTTCCTTGGCAAGCAATTCAGCCCGCCTGGGACCCACCCCTTTAAGGAATTCTATCTTGGTTTCCGGAAAATTATACTGCATTTGTTTTTTTATGCAAACCTAACTATTTTTTTTGTAAAGCACATCACTTTCCATTATAATTATTCACAATCTTATCGCAATAAGATGATTAAAACCCAACATACAGCATTAATATTCAAACTATTCATCATTAATTTTCTATATTCTTAATTTATTGTACTTTTGCAACTTCTTTTTTGAAGAAGTTGAAATCAGTTTATCAATCATAAAGTATTATACATGAAGAAGAACGACTTCCTTTTTGTTATCATTGCCCTGCTAATTTTATTGCCATTTATACCATTGCCAATTATGGCCGGTTTGCAAAAGGGGTTTGTTTATAATCCGCAATATTGGTTAATTACCAGTTTTATTAAGTTTGCATTATTGGCAACAATGGGCGAAGTTATAGGTTTAAGAATTAAAACCGGAGTCTTTAATCAAAAAGGATTTGGTATATTACCAAGAGCTATTGTATGGGGATTATTAGGAATTACCATTAAAGTTGCATTTTCTATTTTTTCAAAAGGTGTTCCTGTATTTCTCGATAAAACTTGTCATATAAAAGGTATGATTGATGCTATGAATGCGAAAGATATCTCCGATGCAATTTCACATGGACTGGGCGGAACAAGATTTTTGGCTGCTGTTTGTATAAGTACTGCCATGAATGTGATATATGCTCCTGTTATGATGACATTTCATAAGATTACCGACACACATATTGTTGATAATGGCGGCACAGTTGGTGGTTTGTTTAAAAGTATTAATATGGGTGGTATTTTAGGTCGCATCAACTGGAATGTACAATGGAATTTTGTGTTTAAAAAAACAATTCCTTTCTTCTGGATACCTGCTCATACAATAACTTTTTTGTTACCTGAAGATTATCAAGTTGCTTTTGCAGCATTGCTGGGTATAGCTTTGGGTGTAATATTATCTTTTGCTGCTATAAAAGGCAAAGCAAAATAATTGCATTTCAATACGTATTACTTCTTATTATCAAGATAAGTAATTTCATTAAAACTTCAATAAACATGAATAAAATCAAACTATTTTTGATGCTTACACTTGTAAGTATGTTAACTGCATTATCTTCCTTTGCACAAAAAGACAGTGCTAAATTTGGAATTAAATTCAGTGGCTTTGTAAATTCGCAATTAATGTATGATACCCGTCAGACAGTAGGAGGGAGGGAAACAATGCTTGTGTTGTATCCCGAAAACCAAAGGCTCGATAAGAATGGTAAAGATGTAAATGCAAGTCCTTCTTTCAATCAATTGGCGATGATTACTCGTCTTACAGGAAAAGTATGGGGTCCTGATGTTTTAGGTGCAAAGACTTCTGCATTGTTCGAAGGTGATTTTACCGGACAAACCAATAATGATAATAATGGATTTCGTTTACGTCATGCTTATTTAAAGTTCAACTGGAAAAAAAGCGAACTGTTAATCGGACAATACTGGCATCCTTTTGATGTCCCTGAAATGTTGCCCGGAACTCTTTCTCTGAACACCGGAGCACCCATACATGCATTTTCACGTCATATCCAACTAAGATTATCCCGCAACATCGGACACCTGAAACTTATTGCGGTTGCTGCTTCTCAGAGAGATTATGCCAGTGAAGGTCCATTGGGTCCAAAGTCCGATTATATGCGTAATGCAGTTATTCCAAATCTTCATTTGCAGTTGCATTATACTTTCGGTGAACATTTTGTTGGTGTTGGTGGTGATTATAAGGTATTGAAACCCCGTCTTATTACCGATAGCCTCTATAAAACGGATGCCAGAGTTGTTTCTATGGCTGTTATTGGTTTTGCAAGACTTAACTTTAAGAAAGCTGATATAAAGTTGCAGGGATCATGGGGCGAAAATCTTTCGGAACACACCATGTTGGGTGGTTATTTTGAAAAGGAAATTGATCCGCTAACTGGTGAAGTCAAATACGGGAATATGTCTTCTTTAAATGCCTGGATTGATGTTTCATCCAAAGGTACAAAATGGAAGTTTGGAATGTTTGCAGGTTATACCAAAAACCTTGGCTATTCAAGTGACATTGCAGCAAAAGGTAAATTCTATGGAAGAGGTAATACTATTGATTTAGTATATCGTGTAGCTCCACGAATTACATACACTGCTGGTCAGCTAGTAGTTGGCAGCGAATTTGAATATACTGCGATTGCTTATGGCACCCCTGATAAAAAAGGGAAAGTGAATAATACTTCTTCTTATGATAATTTCAGGGTATTACTAAGTGCCAGTTATAATTTTTAGAATCCAGCTATTTCTTTTATAAAAATAAAAATGCTGCCAGTTGAATAATCTGTCGTTTCGATAATGGAGTTATAGTTAAAGTTAAACATGAGATTAATAATTAATCAACCATGAATTTTTTCGACATAATAATAACTACCACAATTGCCTTACTACTTTTATGGGCTTTGATTATTTTTATAAGAAATCCCAGAACTATACTATTCAGCTACCTTAGAATGATGAAAAACGCATATTGGCGAACAAGTTTGTTTTTTCTCCCGATTTGGGGTCCTGTTTGGATTCTTGATAAGATATTTAAATGGGGTGTTTTTGAAGATGAATAGTTTAATTTATATTTTATTGAGCTCTAACTTTTTTGAAACTATAGTTCGTGAAACTTTGACAAAGTTTATACAAATAAAAAATTAATTAATAGATTATAAATATGTTATAATGATAAATACAGCTTTGTCAAAGTTCTAAATAGCTGCAACTTATATAAGTTTAACGGAGTGTTTTGATATAAACATAAACTTTAATGATTATAAAAGCGATAAAACTTCCAAATGCAGCTCCTCCCAAAATATCGCCTGGATAATGCACACCTAAGTATATTCTGCTGTAGCAGACCAGTGCAGCCCAGGAAAATATTAAATAAGTGAAATAGCTGTAGCTTCTTTTTAAAAAATGATTAATAAAGAAGGCCACTGCAAATGTGTTGGCTGCATGTGAGGAGATAAATCCATAGTTTCCTCCTTTATAATTGTTCACGATATGTACCATACCCTCAAGTGAAGGATTGTGCGAAGGTCTGAATCGCATAAAGACATCCTTAAATAGAGCAACAGACAAACTATCGGCTAAAGCAACAGCTACAATACAGGAAAGAAATATAAGAAAAGCTTCCTTTTTGTATTGAGAATATAGAAGATATAAAAGCAGCAAATACAATGGAATCCAAACCGTCTTTGTACTGATAGCCCACATAACAGAATCGAAGAACGGACTATGCCATCCATTTATCAGCAAAAGAAGCCAGGTATCTATTTGTTTTAATATTTCTATCACGTTTATTTATTGAAATGTATATTTAAGTAACTTGTTTCCCGATCCGGTAATCAGAAACAACTCTTTAGTGTCGTTCAAAGCTGATATTACAGGAAAGGTTTCTCCTTTAAAGGCAATGGATTCATCCATCAAGCCGTTTTTATCAAATACATAAAGTTGCTTGTCAGTTCCCAGAACTACCATCATATTGCCTCTGCCAGTCTTTTCAATAAACAAAATATTGGGTTGAACAGTGGATTTAAATTTATAGCTGAAAGTCACTTTCCCATCCTTTTTACAAATGCTGAGTTCATTGGCAGTAAGAAAGATAAAGTCCTTATTTCCATCATTATTATAGTCTTCATAAATAAAATGAGCATTTCCATTAATGTTTTTATAAATCTTGTTTTCAACTTCTCCTTTGGAGGAGATGTATTTGATATTATTTGAAATATCAGAAGTAATGAGATATTTCCCATCATAATAGAATCTTGAAAGTGGATTTTTATGGAACGGAGATTTTACTTTTAATCGCTCATTTCCTTTTCTGTCAAGAATTTTAAAGTTACCCGATTTATCACTGATTAGTATGTTGTCTTTGCCTCCAAATATAATATGTTGAGGTGGAGTAATGATTAAATCGTTAAGAACCGGCGATTTGAAATCATTTATTAAATTACCTTTAATATTGAAATAACTAATTTTTTTGTCTGAAGTTGGTATCAATATTCGATATTCCTTTTTCTTTTCATAATCTATCAAACATAAACCGGAAGTAGCTTTTTTAGAGAGTTTAACTGGATAATTGTCAACTATTTTTCCTTTAGCATCCACCAGATAGATAGAATTTTCGGTATTAAAGAGATATTGATTTCTGTTGTTTTTCAAGTAATCAACTTCATAAATCTTACTTAAAAGCTTACCGTCAATAGTTAATTTCCATTTAATATTTCCTTCTTTATCAACACAATATAATTTATTACTTATATCGAAAACCAATAGATTCTTTTCGTTATCCGTTGTGTTTTTTACAAGATATGGTTGGTTTGCAATCTGATTATCCAGCATTGTTTCGTTCCCATTGGTAGTTTCAACAACTTCAATTTCAGTTGTTTCTTTTATGTTTTCGTTTTTGGAAAATCCAATATTCAATGTTGTGTAGAAACGATTATCAGTAAAGCTGTATTGTATGGATGCTTTGTGAAACCCTTGCAATACAGAAAAGTTTTTATTAAAATTATTGTTATTTAACTGGTTTAATGTATTTCTGGTAAAATCAGCAGCATAATCGAAATTGAAATAAGTAAAAATATTGGATTGATTGGAAATTGTTGAAACAAATGAAATGTATTCTTTTGAATTTGCCAGTATTTCACCGTTTAATATTGCATTTTTATACTGATTTAGTGCTTGTTTGCTATTTCCGAAAATTACATAATCGTTAGCAGTTTCAAACCAGGTTTCTTCAGTAAACGGACAAATGTTTCCAATCAACGATTTAAGTAAACCCGGAATCTGAATTTTATTTTTTGTATCATTGCCAATGTTTTCCTGCGATGCTGAAGCGATTGCTTTTAAGCTGGAATCAGCTGCATTAATATCAGATACCTGACAAATCGTATAAATATTATCGGGAGAATAAATGTTGTTTTTTAATATTACAATTGCATAAGATTTTCCCATCCATCCGATAAAGTTATCACGTAAGTTAAATTTAACCCTCAAATTCAGGTTGTTAAATTCCTTTTCATAATTTATTAATTGATCTTTCGATTTCAGGTAATTTTTATAACGTGAGTGGTAAGTTGCATAATTTGTGAAACTTACATTTGTAAACGATATGGTTTTTTCGGGTAAAACAGATGCAATTCCGGTTTCCTGCGGAGGTTCATCCTTAAAAATATCGAGAAACGAATTGTTTACTGAAGTATAGCCATTTAGCAACAATTGCTTGTTTTTAATCATCAGGTCAAGTTCAGTCCATTTACCAATTTCTTTTAAAAAACCAACGTTAATGATTGAATTGGTATTAGCAGATTTTGTGGCCCAATTACTCAGGTTTTGATAATTTATATAAATATTTGCATCCACTTTTTTGCCGGCAGTAGAACTTATATTAACAAAATTTGCATCCATTGAAATATTTGTTGCATTATCAAGTTGATCCACTGATTTTTCGACAAGCTCCTTACTCACACTCCCTATAAATACACCTTGCTTTATAATATAATAATAAGATGTGGTAGAAGTAGTTGCATTAAAAATTGTTGATTTATCTTTTTTTGATTTTTTTATATCTTTAATCCCCGAATCTTTAAGCATTTCGTTAATCTTTTCTACATCAAAAGATACCGGAACATTGCAAAGATAAAGAAATTCAGCTTTTCCAGCATTAGAAATATGAAGAGAAACAAAAGATTTTTGTGAGCTTACCACATTTTTGATTTCCTGATTAAGATTAATAATAGTATTGATAAAGTTTAAATCACGTTGTGTTTTTTTGAAAAGATCAATTTGTTGCAAACCCGTCCAGATTTCATTTGATTCATTTTGTGCATTCCATAAACTGTAAATAGTTTTAAATTCAGCAATAAGGATGGCATCCTCAGGAATGGCATTAATAACAGGAGCAATGGGTTGTTTTAATTTGCGGTAATAACTATAAGAGAAAAATCCCAAAAAAATTATAAGTACAAGGATAATAACAATATATAAGTGATTTATATGAAGCTTCATGTTAAACAGATTGATTAATACGTTCAAAGATAATTCAAATAGCTATACAAAAAATACAATTTGAAAATTATAATGAACAAGGTTTTGTTAATTACTTGTTTGGATAAAACCCAAAATAATTTAAATTACAAGAATTCAGTTTCCATTGTCTTTTAATGATAAGGATTTAACTTGCTTTTATAATAGGAATATACTTATTATTGTACTTGTTTTTTTTGTGTTTTACTATTTTTAATTTTTATTAAATTCTCATTTAATCTGAACGTTACAATTTTGCTAATCAAATCAATAGGTAATGGATTGTTTAATGGAAATTGTACCGTTCCTTTTGAATTTTTAAATGCTTTTATTTCATCTTTAAAATTAGCAATTCCTGTACCTGTAGGATAAAAACCTATGTGATTTTTATAAGCTGCAAAATATACCAAAATTCCATTTAATCTGAAAGCAGGCATTTGATAACTTATCCCTTCTTCAGCATCCGGAGCAGCTTCTTTTATTATAGTACGAAGTTCTTCCAGCAGTTTCTGAGTTTCCTCAGGGAAAGTTGCAATATATTCGTTAATATTAGTTGGTTTAGTTGATATTATACTCATTGATATTTATTATTTCAGTTTACTGCCAAAATTTATTTTCTATATTGCAAAAATAGAATAATTTGAAATAAAAAATCCTGTCTGATTTAATTCAAAACAGGATTTTAAAAAGTAGTTAAAACTCTTAATAATTTTTTTTATTAATGTTTTATTATTAGTTGTTTGCACGATTGTGTCGTCATTTATTGTTTTATATAAAATTTGTGTAATTCGTGGCTATTAAATATAATTAGCGGATTTAACGCACTATTAAAACATGTTTTAGCTATTGAATTATTTCTGGTTAACGAGCGTTTTAATCTAGTATTTTTAAGTAAAATAAAGCTTTATAAGTTGAAGTTCAATCAAGAGTAGCTAATATTTATAAGACTTGTTAAATTAATTTTTTGCCATTACAAATTTATTACTACATTTGCCCGTTAATTATATAAAATTCTATAGTTATAATGAAAGAATTTGAATTCAACGAACGAACGGAAATTTTCGCTAAAGCTGTAAGGGCAGGCAAAAGAACTTATTTCTTTGATGTTAGGGAAACCAAACATGGCGAAAGATATTTAACTATTACTGAAAGCAAAAAACGTTTCAATAATGATAATGGTAAATTTTTCTTTGAGAAACATAAAATATTTTTGTATAACGAAGATTTTGAGAAGTTTACAAAGGGCTTGAATGGAGTTATTAATTTTATTGAAACAGGAGAAAAACCTGAACCTGATTTGGATGAAGACTACAGTCAGGATTTTTCAGATATTGATTTTGAAAATTTAGATTCCTTAAAAGAATAATATCGGTTTAAAACATATATAATCAAGCTGTTCGCATGAGCAGCTTTTTTTGTTATTAACTTTTTGATTGAAAATATCATTTTTAATCTTAATTTTGTATGCTAATTTTTGAAATAAGAATATTAAGCAACTTTAATATATACTCATCATTTTCAGTAAATAACAAATGGGAAAAGTAATTGCTATCGCAAACCAAAAAGGTGGAGTAGGGAAGACCACGTCAGCTATCAATTTGAGTGCAAGCTTGGCTGTACTCGAAAAAAAGACTTTGCTTATTGATGCAGATCCTCAAGCTAATGCTACTTCTGGAGTTGGTTTCGATCCTCAGAATATTAAAACAAGTATTTATGAATGTATTATAGATGAGGTTGATCCTCACAAGAACATTCTAAAAACTTCAACTCCAAATCTTGATTTAATTCCCGCACATATTGACTTGGTTGGTGCCGAAATCGAAATGATAAATATGCCTAACAGGGAACGAATGATGCGGAAAGTAAT
>CAIZXK010000682.1 GCA_903936865.1 uncultured Bacteroidales bacterium
ATGGCAGCACTTCCGATCTGGAAACCGAAACCGTTTTCATAACCAGCTCCAAAAGCTTTGATAGTGAATGTAGCATATACTTCTTTTACAAAATTATTAGCACTTGTAATTGCTTTAAAACGATAGTCTAAAATTAAATCGTTGAAATCATAATCGCCTTTTGCTGGCCATAAATCTTCATAAGCTACAGTACCAAATCCTGTTGCCGGGAAAAAATTATCCATACATTGGGTGTTGTCATTAGGATATTGATCAACATCATCATTACATCCGTCACCATCTGTATCAGCTACTGTATTGCAGTTTGTATTGTTGCAATCTCTTACGTATTCGAAATCAGCTACATTAAAAGTAACGATTTGTCCACTTGTGCCAGCTTTACAGGAAACTCTCTGGGTTTGTAAACTGCCTATAATAGTATAAGTAACTCTGAAACTTCCGGCTACACCACCACCTATATTATTGGTTCCATCAAATTTGAAACCTTGAAAAGGATCAACTCCCAAATTAGGACCAGCTGTATATGAGCTATAAGTCATTGAACCTGTAATAACGGCTAAACTTACATTGGTATAGGTTCCTGGTAAAGCTTCTACTGAAAAATGTGATAATTCTTTATTTGAAGGACCTCCACTGCCATTATGTGTTACAAGTAAAGAAATTGTATAAGTGGAGTTACAGTTATTTACAACTGATTCTACTTTTGTGGAAAATCCACCACCGTTTACTTTTGTTATTTCGCAACTTACTGTTGCTTTTGCATTAAAAGATACTAAAAGTAATAATGCTATTATTGTTGTTGAAATTGTTTTCATGATATTTAATTTTTAGATATTAGTTAAAAGTATAATTAATTGTATTTCCACTAAGAGAAACTAAAATGTCTTGTCCCATATATTTCAATCTTACAGATTTTTCGTAAGCAGGAATACTCAAAACGATAGTAGATTGAGTATCTTTTGAAATCATTGAACTTTGGTAAGTAGTGTTATTGTTTTCAGAAACAATTTTCAATACATTGTTAGCATAACCTTTAATGGTGAATGTATAGCTTTTGGTTGTTTTCCAATCAAAACTCTGTTGAACATTCAATTCGTTAAAAGCTTTTCCCTGTTGTGTAGGAGGAGTTACAAAATCATCTTCCTTGTTGCACGACCATAATGTGATTGAGATGGCTGCAATGAACATAAATAAAATTTTCTTTTTCATGGTTATTGTTTTTATTATTTGTTTTGTTTTCTTTATTAATTGCCAATCTTAAAACAATAAGCGTGCCAAAGTTTTTAATATGCATATAATGAGATAAATACAATCAGTTTATAAGATATATCCTACTCAAAAATGAAATAAAATAAATAAAAAAGAAACTTTATTGGAACAAAAATCAAGAATAGATTATTAATATAGATAAGATAATCAAAATCAATTGAAGAAGATAGAATTTAAGTCTTTTTTAGTATAATATGCTATTTTGCGGTATTTGGTAAGGAAACCATTACTATTTCCTTAATCTCTTTTATATCAGACGGAATATTTTCATTATTGTTGATAATAATGGTATAACCGTTTGAAATTAGTTTTGTAATGGTTTCCTTGTCGGGAATATTAGGATAAGCCGTAAGATTTGTATAAAACATGGCTTCGATAGGGCGATTATAATTTAGAAGTATTCCGTTTTTAATGTTTCTTTCGTTCAATTGTTTAAGTGCTGTGACCCAATTTGGGTTTCTGTCGGCAATTTCAAATGGCTTGGTTCTTTCAATGGTATATCTTATTGGTAATGCAATAAGTAAAAATAATATCAGATTAAAAAACCATTTATAACTGCGATTTCTTTTAAAATCTGAAACCATATACCAGCACTCTGCTGTCATCATAAATAGTGCAGGGCTTGTAAATAGAATGTATGCCTGCATTTTTGTTTTCGCAAACGAGAAAAACAATAAGGGAACAAGAAACCATATTGCAATTGCCAGTCGATTGTAATTTTTTAAATTGGTAATTGTTTTCCAGAAAAACCAAAGCAGCGGAAGATAAATCAACTCACCATAGTTAATTCTCATACTGTTAAGAAAGTAGTAAAATGGTTTGCCATTTCCATCCAATCCTTCGGTGATATGTTTTAAGTTAAAGCTCGATTCCCAATTTGCTTCGATCGGGAAAGTGTGAAAAATATATAGTTGCCAGGGTAGAAATACAAGTATTGAAGTAATGAAAACAATTAAAAATTGAATACCTATTGTTTTAGGTTTAAATTTTCCGGATGCTATAATTATCAGAAGCCATACAGGAAGCACAATAAAACCGGGCAGCCATTTGGAAAGTATAGCAGCTCCCAGACTTAATCCAACAAGGATATTGTAAAACATTTTCCCTTTCCGGACAAAAGCAATACTAAAATAGATAGCCAGTTCCACAAAAAACATAAAGAAAATATCTATATGATCAGTTGCCACTCTTCCAGCTGATAACTCGATAATTAGCCCATTTATTGAAAACAGAAAAGCTGTAATATAAGCAATCTTCTTGTTGAAAAAGTAGCTGCTGATTTTAAAGCTTAACCAGATTCCTAATGTACTTAATAAAATGGATGGAAGCCTTACAGCAATTTCATTAATGCCAAACATCCATAAACTTACAGCTAATGTCCATAGTGGTAAAGGTTGCTTGTGAACCCAGATATGATTTCCGGTCCAGTTAAAATAATCGTAAGGAAGAATTGCATTTTCGTATAGGGTAGGGGTTAACGGATGATGAATGAGGTTTTTTGCTACAAGTGCATGATACCTTTCGTCCCATTCGTGAAGGAAGAAATCGCTGGAAGTATAAATCCGGAGAATTAATCCACAAATTATCAATAGAAAAACAGCTATCTGGAAATTATTTTGCTTTTGATATTTCCATGAGAAAAAATATCCAAACGAACATAAAATGATTGTAAAAACACCAACTATAAGATTATCCATCTTTTACTTGTTTGATTTCTGTGGTATTAATTATTTGCTTTGCAAAAATAAGCAAAGCAATCAAAATCAAAAGAATTTATATTCAAATAAATGTGAAATCTTCATGAATTTAAATTTTTACTGTTGATA
>CAIZXK010000683.1 GCA_903936865.1 uncultured Bacteroidales bacterium
AATGTTTTTTGAAAAATACTTGGTTTTAAGAATAAAAAACAAGGTTTTTGCAAAAATACACTTTTTTTGATTACAAATATAATATTTGAAAAAAAACATCGTAATTTGTTTTCCGAACGATGAGTTTTTACAAACAATCTTTATCTTTGCAAAAAAAAAGGAAATAAAATGTTACAACGTATTCAAACCGTATATTTAGTAATTGCATTTATAGCAATATCTTTACTATTTTCAAGATTACCCATTGCCGAATTTACATTGATAAATGTTGGCAATATTCCATTAAATGTTATTTCGTCCTATCAGAATCCTGATTTATCGCAGGATGTATATACCAATATTAATGTATTGCCATTAATGATTACGATTGCTGTCTTATTGATATTAATAATTGCATCCATTATTTTATATGGAAATCGTCCCTTGCAACTAAAAATAACGATGTTTGCATTTCTATTAAATGTTGTTTTGATTATAGTTATGTTTTTTACTGCCGACAATATGCAAAATCAACTCAACACACAGGCAAATTATAAGTTTGGGGCTATACTTCCGTTAATATCACTTGTGTTGATAATATTGGCAAGCAAAGCAATCCGAAAAGACGAAAGATTGGTAAAAGGATCCGACAGACTTCGTTAAGATTTTTTAAAAACATCTGATAACTGAACGTAAAGGCTTTACCTTAATTATGTAAAGTCTTTACGTTTTTTTTATTTCGTGAATTCTAAAAAATAACTATTCCTTAGCTGAGCTTCACCATAAAACTCATTCTGATGTATCGGGACTGTGATTTTAAATACTTAATAGCCTTAAAAAATCAGATTTATATTGTGATTTCCAAATAGATCAGCGTTAATCAGATTTCAGGCACGTCATTTGTATTCATTAATACCTAAAATCCGCAAGGATTTTTATTAGTGTTTTATTATTAGTTATTTACAATACCTTATCATTATATTATTTTTTTAAAAAATTAGTGTAATTAGTGCAATTAGTGGCGAATATAATAATAGAGTGCGGGTTTAAGGTAATACTATACTTGAAATTATAGCTTACTATTTTTTATAACTTATGTCAGCAAAAACAAACTTACTCCTTTTTCTGTTATTATTTGTAACTTTGTATTTCAATAATATCAGCATTTTTTAATTTCGAAAAAGAATAAAATGAGCATAATTCATCATAAAAAATCTATTTTAATTGTCATGATTATAATGCTATGTAATTATTATACATTGCTTACTGCTCAGGAAACAATAATTACAAGAAGTGGAATAACCGAAAACAAATGCATTAGCTACAACCTGGGTATTTCATTTGATTATGCTGAAATTAATAATATTGCTTTCCGTTCAGAAAATATAAGAGCCAACGGACCAAATGCCTATTTGATTTCCAAACCACTACGAATTGAATCGACGCAGCAAAATCCATTTACTGCCTTTTCATACGTTCTCTTTTCCGAAAAGATGTCTGATACTGAAATTGATTTATATTACAGTACTTCAGCAGATAGCATCACCTTTACCGTATGGTCCTTATTGGAAACCGAAATCAATGATGATAGCTGTATATATAGTCAAATGGCTTTTCTTGACAAAACAGCCAACTATTTAAAATACAAAATAGCTTTTAAAACATATCCTTCGTCAATAACTTTAAGAAAAATCAAACTTTCATTTATCAATCCGGGAATTACAACTCCTGAAATGCAAAAAGTAATTGATGCAAAGGACAAAGGGATAAAAACTACAATGCCAAAAGTAATAACAAGAACCGAATGGGGTTGCAATGATGGAGAAAATGCACCTTTATGGACACCACAATATACAATAGTTACACATCTGGTAATTCATCATACTGCAGGAAGCAATAATATTAGCCAGGATTATGCAGCAACGGTAAGAAGCATCTGGTCGCAGCATACCTATACAAATAACTGGGGCGATATAGGTTACAATTTTCTTATTGATGCTTATGGAAAAGTATATGAAGGCAGAGCCGGAGGAAACAATGCCATTGGAGCACATTGTGGCTTTAACGGAGGTACAATGGGAGTTTCTGTAATGGGAACCTATACATCCGAATTACCTTCAGATACTTCTATAGGTACATTGAAACAGCTGCTTGCCTGGAAATGTACCGACAGCAAAATAAATCCATTAGGAAATGGATTTCATACTTCATCGGGAAAAGACCTAAGTGTTATTTGTGGGCATAGGGATGTTAAATCTACCGAATGTCCCGGCAATGCTTTTTATGCTGAGCTGCCTGAAATCAGAAATGAGGTGAATGAACTGATTAAATTATCGCCTTTAACACAAAATGATATTAACTGCTATCCAAATCCTTTCAGGGAAATATTGCAACTGGATATTAAACACATCAACTGGAAATATTTCACCATCGAAATTAGCGACATATATGGCAGAATAATTTATAATACCAATGTAAGTGGTTTTGAAAGTGGAATAAAACAATTAAATTTAGGTACTTTAAGCAATGGCATTTATTATTTAAGAATAGTAACTCCCACTGATATTCTTTTTAAGACAAAAATTATTAAGTCAAGATAATTTGTATTTCAGTAGCTGTTTTTAAAAAAACAGAAAATTGACAGGAAGAATAATCTTACTGGATATTATTCCGGTTTGATAGATTAAAACCTGTACTTAATAGATTATTATTGATTTCAGACAACATAAATTTAATCTCAATTGTCTTTATTCAAAAGCATTACGCATGAAAATTTATTTTAAAAATATCTTCATTCTCATAGTATTACTTGTGTTAAACCTTTCAACATTTTCACAGAAAAGTTTAATGAAAAAGATAATAAATTTACGATCGGAGTCTTATATCTATACCCATAATACTTCTGATGGTGGCTGGATTACAGCTACATCAAGAAAATACTTTGATGCACATCAGGAAAAATCAGGTTTAATAGTAATTAAATACAATAAATGTAGTCAGATAGAATGGAGCAAGCAGTACAATTTCAACAATGATTATTTTACATTTTCAGATATTTGTATTGAAAACAATGGCAATATGATGATTTGCGGTTATAGCTGCTTTTATGATTCATGCAATCCTGTTGTGATTTCTCTTTCATCAAATGGCAATCTGATTTGGTATAAAAAACTAAGTTCATCTTTGGCTAAATATGTTTATTCCATTGGAAAAACTACAGATAACAATTACTTTATCTTTGGTATGATAGCAGATATAAATGGAGCAATGCCATGTAATTTTATTGTAAAATTTAATTCAGCAGCTACTGTTTTGTGGAGTTATAAATATTATGATAATCCGGTTTGGGGTGAAGCAGTTGCAGTGGAATCAAATCATATACTGGTAAGATCAGGAAATTTGATTTATAAAGTAAATGGAAACGGACAAGTTGTATGGGCACAAAGATTTATAGGCTTACATTACTCCAGTAAACCCTTGATAACTAGCAATTCTTACATATATACCAACTATCCGTCATCACCCAATGATACAAGTTGTCATATCTTAAACCTCAATACATCCGGATTTTTGACTTTTACAGGCACTGGGTTTAATGGAAAAAATCTGAGCAAAGCAAAAAAATTAAGCAACGGAAATCTTATATTTACAGGAACTTACAAAGACAATTCAGGTAATTCGTTTGTAAGTCTCATAGAAGCCACTCAAAATGGAGGAATTCTGAGTCAGAAAATAATTAATAACAGCAATGCAGGCACTATTGATAGAGGTTGTGATATTGTAATTCTGGCAGACAACTCTTTAGTGATTACTGCCAAAAACAACCAGAGCGGTGAAATTTTCCTGATAAAAACAGATCAAAATCAGGAGGTATTATGTGGTGAAACAAACATAAATAGCATATTTACAGTCCCTGATCTCAATATTATTACTGAATTTAATTATCAATTCCCAATAAATGAAGGTTTTACAAGTGCAAATCTGAATATCGTGAATGTTAACCTGATTGATACTTCATTATGTTTTATTCCAGATACCATGAATTTAGATTTAGGGAATGATACTATACTTTGTGCTGGTTCGGAATTAAAATTAAAAAGCAATATTACAGGGAATTATACCTATTTATGGTCAACCGGTGAAACAAGTTCAGAAATAACGGTTTTATCTGCAGGAACTTACTGGTTAAAAGTTATTGGTTGCGATACGGTTACCGATAGTATTAAAATTAATTATACAAAAGGTCTTTCCATTGATTACACTATTTATCCACTAAAAGTTGATTTGGGTGAACATGTCTCATTTTCAAACAATACAACAAATTATCAAAATTACTTTTGGGAAACCGGTGATGGAACTATCTATTTACAAAATCACTTTGAACATATATATGAAAATCATGGATACTTTTATCCGGTTATTCATTTAACCGATTCATTTAACTGCCATTACACAGATACCGCAAAAGTTGAAGTTCGCTTTGCAACTATTTATATTCCAAACTCATTTACGCCAAACGGAGATGGAATAAATGAATTTTTTGAAATAAAAGGAGAATCTATAAAAACCTATACATTATACATTTACAACAGATGGGGGCAACTTATTTATACAGCTCAAAATCATGGCTGGGATGGAACGAATCTGGGAAATCCTTGTCAGAACGGTGTATATAATTATAAAGCTGAAATTAAGGATATTTTTGGAAGATATACCGAAAGAAAAGGTAATATTGTGCTAATCAGATAAACAAAAAAATGATTGTAAAAAGAAATAGAAATAAAAAAGCCTCCCGATTTGAGAGGCTTTTCTTTTTAGCTTTTTGAAGAATCCTTATCTTCTGTTTTATGTTTCATTGAAATAGGTTTTGAAATGGATTCACGCATATCAGTATCTGCTTTAATATTCTGCATTTTATAATAATCCATAATTCCCAAATTTCCACTTCTGAAAGATTCAGCCATTGCTAACGGAATTTCAGCTTCTGCTTCAATAACTTTTGCTCTTGCTTCCTGAGATTTAGCTTTCATTTCCTGTTCATTAGCTACAGCCATTGCACGTCTTTCTTCAGCTTTAGCCTGAGCAATATTTTTATCAGCATTTGCCTGATCCATTTGAAGTTGAGCACCAATATTTTTACCAACATCAATATCTGCGATATCAATTGAAAGTATTTCAAAGGCTGTTCCTGAATCCAGGCCTTTGGCAAGTACCAGTTTTGAAATTGAATCAGGATTTTCCAACACTGATTTATGCGAAATAGCTGAACCAATTGAAGTAACAATACCTTCGCCTACACGAGCCAGAATGGTTTCTTCGCCAGCTCCACCTACCAATTGTTTTATATTGGCTCTAACTGTTACTCTCGCTTTTGCAATCAATTGAATACCATCTTTTGCAACAGCAGCAACAGGTGGAGTATCAATAACTTTTGGATTAACAGACATTTGAACAGCCAAAAATACATCTCTTCCAGCCAGATCAATAGCGGTAGCTGTTTTAAAGTCAAGATTAATATTAGCTTTATCAGCTGATATTAAAGCACTAACAACAGAATTTACATGTCCTCCTGCCAGAAAATGTGCCTCTAATTCATTTCGATTTAATTTTAAACCTGCTTTAGTAGCAGCAATTAAATTCCTTACAATAATTTGAGGTGGCACTTTACGCCAACGCATAAAAATTAATTGTACCAAAGAGATGTTTACTCCAGATACCAATGCGTTGAACCAAAGCCCAACCGGAATAATATAAAATATTACCCACAATCCAAATAATGAAATAATCCCAATAACAATCAGGAGTCCAAGTTGTTGATCCATTTTTAATGATTTTTAAGTTTAACAATAATTTTGTTATAATCGATTTTTATAATTATAATTTCTTGATTCTGATCAATAAAGTCACTGTTTGTATGGACTTCGTAAAATTCACCATTTATTAAGGCTTTTCCCGAAGGTGCTAATCGTGAGATGGAAATACCAGCATCTCCTTCCTTTACAGCATTAGTATCTAATTCATTAACCTTGCTTTCAATATTGGTATTGAGCATCAGTTTTTTCCAGGTTTTCGATTTAAATGAATAATACAAAGAAATAACCATTGCTATAAAAGTAGAAATCAATGTAATATAACCTGCTTTGGTACCATATACATCAAAACTTTCCCAAATAGCAAAAATAATGATTAATGTACCAAATACACCAACGACTGTAGTACCGGGAATAGCAATTATTTCTACTATCAATAGAAATAAACCAATAAGTATCAATAGAATAATGAAAGTTATTGACATAATTTATTTTTTATAATATTTTAAAGCTTCGGGTAAATTCTTACGCATTTCGGCTATTCTTTTAGTATCACTTGGATGTGTACTTAAAAATTCAGGAACTGATGAACCACCCATCTGGCTCATTCTCTCCCAGAAACTAACTGCTTTATTTGGATCATAACCAGCCATAGCCATAAAAAACAATCCTAATTTATCTGCTTCGTATTCATGTTCACGAGAGTAAGCTAATGTTCCCAACGTGGAACCAACACCGAAAACGGTTAAAAAAATATTTTTTGTTGCTTCGGGTTTATTTTCCAAAGCAGCACTTAAACTCATACCACCCAATTGGATAAGTAATTGCTGACTCATTCGTTCACTTCCGTGTTTGGCAACTGCATGGGCAATTTCATGTCCCATAACTACTGCTAATCCGTCAGCATCCTTTGAAATTGGTAATAATCCGGTATAAATAACAACTTTTCCACCAGGCATACACCATGCATTAACTTCCTTGTTGTTTACCAAATTAAAATCCCAGTTAAAACCCTTGATTTCCGAAGCCATTCCCTTTTGATTCATAAAACTGACAACAGCTGCAGAAAGTTTATTTCCAACATCCTTTACCATTTTTACATTTGAATTAGTTAATGGTAATGGTGGGTTTTGCGATAAAAAATCATTATAATTTGTAAAGCTCATGTTGAGCATCATTTCGTCAGGAACAATATTTATTCGCTTTCTATTTGAAAAAGGAACCACAGAACAAGCTACGGTAGTGATAAGTAGCAATATTAAAAAATGATTTTTCTTTAACATGATTTTACTATTTAATTTCAACAGTTAAATTTCTATTTGACAATTCCTTATAAACAGGTTTCAGTTCATAAATATCGCCGGTTTTAACAACGCATTTTCCTTTATAATGAGTAATAATTGCACATTGTTCTGCTTGTTGTGGCTCATGATCGCATACATCAATCAATGTATCAATCACAAAATCAAAGGTATTAAAATCATCATTAAAAAGTACTAAATTCTTGAGATCACTTTTTAATTGATCGCTATCATTTGATTCAGAAACTTTCTCTTTAACCATAATTTTACTATTTAATTATGTAACAAAAGTAATAAAAAAAAGGTAATAAAAAATAAAAGATTATCTTTTTGAATGATGATTAATAATAATATCGAAACGGTTAGTATCCATTAACGCACTAAATCTATATTGATTTTTTTTATCTTTGTCTTTGAGCTGATTTTCAAAAACATCTATATTATAAGAATCTTTAATAACTTTCCATATTAATTCGGTACAATATAGTTTTGAAGAATCATTTATATCAAAATCATGATCAAATGGAATTTTTTTTGAGAGAAAATATTTAGCTCTTTGAGAAATAGCAGAATCAGAAATTCCTTTTAATCTGACAACTATGATTGAATTCTCTTTGCTATCTGAAATAAATCTTGACAAGGGTTGTGATTGAACACCATCAAATTCGGATAATGATTGTGAAACGGTATGTATTACTTTAAAATGTTTGTTATCTTTCACAATAATAGCACAATGTGAAATATCATATTCTTCATCCATGGTTGTAACTATTAAATCACTTACCATACCAAAACCACGTCGGAGTATAATATCACCATCCTTTAATTTATTAATCTCATTTTGAGAAAGTGAATAGGTAGAAACAAAATGTTCCTGTTCAATACGATAATTGTATAAAAACAGGAACATTAAGATTATTGAAATAATTAAAACTGAAATTAATATATATTTTTTCAATCTAATTATTAAAAATATTTATTGAGCAACTACAGCAGTTGTATCAGCATCAACTTGTTCAGAAACTGGTTCTGGAGCAGGTTCACCACCCATTCCTTCTTTTTTCCAGTTAACCATCCATTTACCTTCTTTTTTAATCAAATCTATTTTGTCTTCTTTTGCATCTTGACCTTCAATTCCACTAACTTTATACTGACATACAGCAGCTGAATCTCCAACCATTTCTGTATTTGTAATTTCGATTTTTACATTTTCAGATTTTTTCTTTGCTTCAGCTAATTTGGCTTCATCTGTATTGCCTGAAAACATTTTAATCATGTCAACCATTTTACCGGTTTCTTCATTACCAAAAGTTTTTGCTTTTTCATAATCCAATTTATTTAAAGCAGTTAAGAATTCTTTTGCGACATTTTCCGGTTTGTCTCCACCTTTACATGCTCCAATAGTAAATATGACTAAAAGAACCAATCCTAAATTTAATAGTTTTTTCATTTTTTTTGATTTTTACAGTTAATAAATAAAAGTACAAAATTAACATTTTTTTTGTTTTCATGACACATATTTTCGCTTTTTTTGTTTTTTTTAAATATGTATAGCAACGATCTTATTAATCATTTAAAATTATCTGTAAATCAGAATCTTCCGGCGTTTAAGGCTCATTACTTAATGATGCCTAAGCAAAGGCGTGAAGAATTTGAAAAAAACAAACCGGATGATTTTACAAAAAAGAGTGCCGTTTTGCTCTTACTTTCTCATAGGAACAATCAACTTAACCTTACTTTTATAAAACGACAAAAATATGATGGTGTTCATAGCGGCCAGATTGCTTTTCCTGGTGGAAAATTCGAGAAAAATGATATAACGTTGATTGAAACAGCATTAAGAGAAACCTATGAAGAAATAGGAATTAAGCCATTGGATGTTGAGATAATCGGACAGCTTTCTGAATTATATATTCCTCCAAGTAATTTCTTAGTACAACCGGTACTTGGTTATTTCAATCAAGAACCCGTATATAAAATCAATAATTATGAAGTTGAGAGCGTTTTTGAAGTAAGTATTGAAGAACTGCTTTCTGCAGAAACCATACATGATGCTGATTTTGAAGTAATAAATAATAAAATTATTAAAGCACCCTGTTATATTTTTGGTGAACATAAAGTATGGGGTGCTACATCAATGATATTGAGCGAATTAATAGAAATTGCAAAAAACTTTAACGGTTTAGATTTAAGTTAAGTATAAAAAAAATATTATTTTAACCTTTTTTAACCTTTCGCAAACTCAATAATTTCAATAACTTAACCGTTAATAGTTAATAAATAAAAGTATAAATCTAAAAAAATCATATATATCGGCTTATCTTTGCATCTTGTTTTAAAAACATAAAAAATGATTACATATAGTGTAATTTTTGGAGTAATAACAGCTTATTTAATTGGTTCTATCGCCACATCAGTATGGATTGGCAGAGCTTTTTTCGGAGTTGATATCAGAACACTTGGAAGTGGAAATGCAGGAGCAACAAATACAATCAGGGTATTGGGAACTAAACCGGGTATTATTGTTCTTGTTTTAGATGCTTTCAAAGGATGGCTTGCTGTTTTTATTGGAGGTTTTTTTGCTCCCGGATTTTATGTACCCGAGCAAGTTGTAAATTTTGAGCTTGTATTGGCTCTTTTTGCTGTTTTAGGTCATATTTTCCCAATTTACGTTGGATTTAAAGGTGGCAAAGGTGTTGCAACTCTTGTTGGGGTAATAATTGCACTTTATCCTGCTTCCTTTTTTGTAGTTTTGGCTGTATTTTTAATGGTAATGATTTCAACAGGTTATGTATCATTATCTTCTATAACCAGTGCGTTGGCATTTCCTTTTATTTGTGTTTTTCTATTTAAAGTATCATATCCTTCATTAATTGTATTTTCAATATTAATTGCAGTATTTATACCTTTAACTCACAAAAAAAATATTGTAAGGTTATTACACGGAACTGAAAACAAATTTAAAATTAAAAAGAAATTAAAGTAAATAACCATAAACCAATTATCAAAAAGCTGTCGTTTATTTATAAACCGACAGCTTTTTTTATGTGATTTTCAATGAAAGACTATCAAAGTAATCAAAAGTTCAAATTACATATTTTAATCACATTTGAATTGAAAATCATACTATTTGAGATGAAAAGGATTAAAATTAAATTTACGAAAGTAAATGAAGAATTTTAAATTAAAATTACACG
>CAIZXK010000684.1 GCA_903936865.1 uncultured Bacteroidales bacterium
GCAATTGTAGTACTGTGTCCGCTTGGAAAACTACGATGATTCAAGATATAATTTCCAACAGTATGCACCTGATCTTTTAATAAATAGGAAGGACGATCCCAGTTATTAAAAACAAAATTCTTAAACAATTGTGCTATAATTCCGGAAACTATAATTGCTATTAAAAAAAGTATCAGCTGATAGGGTTGCTTTTTTATCAGTAAAAAAATAAGTACAGTTGCAATAAATCCAGCATCAGCAAACATAGTTAAAACCAGCATTGGTATGTCTAGCAAGGAGTTATTAATACTATTTAAACCCAAAAAGCTATTCGTATAACCTTTTGAAAACAAAAAAACTATTCCAATTAACCAGATAAAAAATAAAGGAAAAATAAAATAGCTTACAAAATGTGCCTGATTAAATAATGGTTTGAATTTCTGCATAATTTACTCGTTATGATAAGGTTCGTTTTTAATAATAGTAAAAGCCCGGTATAGTTGTTCGGTAAAAAACAGACGTATCATTTGATGAGAAAAAGTCAAATCAGAAAGCGAAAGTTTCATATCGGCTTCATTATAAACTTTTTCGGAAAAACCAAAAGCACCTCCTACAACAAACATCAGATTCTTTATCCCACTATTCATTTGTTTCTGCAAAAAGTTTGCAAAATCTTTCGATTTAAAGGTTTTCCCATTTTCATCCAATAAAACAATGTAATCTGCTTTTGCAAAATGTTTTACCAACTCCTCCCCTTCCTTGTTTTTAAAATCATCGGCCGAAAAGTTTTTAGTATTTTTCAATGCCGGAATCACTATCGTTTGATAATTGATATAATGTTTTAACCTTTTTTCGAAAATAGCAACACCCTCAATTAAATAAGCGGCTTCGCTCTTACCAACTAAAAGCAATAAAATGTTCATAGTTATGTTTTTAATATAAATTACAAAAGGAGCAATTTATAATTCAAAAATAGTGTAAATTTGCAATAAACAAATAAAAAATCATCTTCAAATTCAATTTGGTTGATTTTTTGTAGTATACAACGACATTTTAATAATTATTACAATGAAAAAATTAGCAATAATACTATCCTTTGTTTTGGTTGCAGGAATAGCTTTAGCAAATTTATTTCCTGCCAACACATTGGCAGACATAACAAAAAGCGTAACAGAAGCAATTCGGAAAGGCAGTTCAACTGAATTATCCGCTTTTTTTAATTCAAGTATTGATTTAACAGTTCTGGGAAAAGAAGGAACTTTCAGCAAAGCACAGGCAGAGCAGATTGTAAAGGAATTCTTTCAAAAAAATACGCCAAAATCATTTAATATTAAGCATCAGGGAAATTCATCTGATGGATCAAACTACGTAATAGGAACATTAACTACAAATAATGGAAATTTCAGGGTTTACTTTCTGATAAAGAATATTGAAGGAAAACTTTGTATCCAACAACTTCAGTTTGAAAAAGACCAGAATCAGTAAACATAAATCGGTTTATGTTAATCGGAAAAACCAGCAGTAAGTATTTTATATTAAATAAACTTTTCAGAACTTTCTTATCACATGCACATTGACGATTTAATTTCAAGAGCTTTAGCCGAAGATTTAGGCGATGGGGATCATACATCACTTGCCTGCATTCCTGCAAATTCAATTGGCAAAGCAAAACTTCTGGTTAAAGAAACCGGCATTATTGCAGGTATTGAAATTGCCAGAAGGGTTTTTGAAAAAGTGGATGTAAAAACCAGATTTATTCAGGTTTTAAAAGACGGTGATGCAGTAAAACCCGGTGATATCGCTTTTACAGTAGAAGGAAATCCTGTTTCTTTGCTATCATCTGAAAGACTGGCTTTAAACTTTATGCAGCGTATGAGTGGCATTGCAACCAAAACCCATCAAATGGTAAAATTACTTGATGGTTTGAATACTAAATTGTTAGACACCAGAAAAACCACACCAACTTTAAGAACACTGGAGAAAATGGCCGTTAAACTAGGTGGTGGAGAAAATCATCGATTTGGATTGTATGACATGATAATGATTAAGGATAATCATGTTGATTTTTCGGGAGGTATAAAAAATGCAATAAATAATGTAAAAAACTACCTGAAAGAAAAAAACAAAAGCTTAAAAATCGAAATCGAAGTCCGCAATTTTGATGAATTAAATCAAGTGATTTCCATTGGTGGAGTCAATAGAATAATGCTCGATAATTTCAGTCCTGAAAATCTTAAAAAAGCAGTTGATATTATTGATGGCAAATACGAAACTGAAGCTTCCGGTGGAATTACAGAATCTACATTAAGAATGTATGCTGAAACCGGAGTAGATTATATATCAGTAGGTTCGCTTACACATCACATTAAAAGTCTGGATTTGAGCTTAAAAGCTTATTGAGTTTTTAATTTAAGTTAAAATCTTTAGGGAACTAAGATATATGAAAAAGATATTCCCATATCAAATAGAAGAAATTTATAAGAAAATAATCGACTGGAAACCAATTGCAACAACAATTAGTTTTTCGAAAAAACTGGTATTACCCGGTTTTGATGGCATACCCTTTTATGATGTTTTTTTATTTTTTTTCAAAGGAATGCAAAAGGGTAGCATCACCCAAAGAGCTTCTTCCATGTCATTCAATTTCTTTTTAGCACTTTTCCCTGCCATCATATTCTTTTTCACTTTAATACCTTACCTTCCCATTAACGATTTTCAAACCACATTGTTTGGAATTCTTCAATCTGTTTTACCTGAAAATGCTTTTGAAACCGTAAAATCGACTATTAGTGATATACTTACCAATAAAAGAAGTGGATTACTCTCTGTTGGTTTTATAATGGCATTATATTTTGCAACAAATGGAGTTAGTTCTGTAATTGATGCATTTAACAAGAGTTATCATACCGTTGAAAACCGTACTTGGGTTAAACAAAGATTGATTTCAATTTTTCTGGTAATTGTATTGGTTTTCTTATTGATTATAGCAATAGCACTAATAACGGTACTAAATTATTTGGTAGATAATGGATTTCTAAAAGCACAGATTACTATCTATCTTTTATTAGCAGGCAGATGGATAATCCTATTAGCCATGCTGTTTTTTGGAATTTCATTTTTATACTTTTTTGCACCAGCCAAGAAAAAAAATTTCCGCTTTATATCTGCAGGATCTTCATTGGCAACATTCTTAATATTAATTACTACTTTTGGGTTTAATTATTATGTTGCCAACTTCTCCAAATACAATGCATTATACGGTTCGATTGGTACGTTAATAATAATACTGATGTGGATATATTTTAATGCCATAATCCTACTTATTGGCTTCGAATTGAATGCAAGTATTTCAAATGCAAAACATAAGGGTATGGCTAAATTGGTTACCTAATATTGACTTATTGATACATTGGTTCGTTAAACTTTGACAAAGTTTTATCTTAACAAAGTAACTGAACCATGCCTTTTCTGTAGTTCTTTAGATTTACCTTTTTGCTCATATTCAATCAGATAATAATAAACACCATCTGGACAAAATTGACCTTTATATTTTCCATCCCAAATAGCTATATTTCCTGAACTTTCAAATATCTGATTTCCCCAGCGATTAAAAATCAACATACTGATTTTGTCAATATTAAAACAAACCGGATAAAAAGTTTCATTTATTCCATCACCATTTGGTGTAAATACATTGGGAATCCAAATTTCAGAACCACACTCTTCAATAATAATTTCATCAATAACAAAACAAGCTCCATTACTGACAGTTACAGAATAATTTCCGGGAATATTAACATTGATTGAATTTGTTGTAGCTCCATCTGACCATAAATATTGAGTAAACCCAGATCCGGGTGTTAAAATAATTAAATCGCCTGGGCACATAATTGTATCATTTCCAAGTGATATTGTCGGTTTTGGAACAGTATTAACAACAATTGTATCTGAGCCAATACAGCTATTACTATTTACAGCAACCCAATAACTACCTGCATTAGTAACGTTTATAGATTGTGATGTCGCATTTGTATTCCATAAATAAATTGCACCAGAAATTCCAGCATCTAACACAACTGATTCACCGATACAAATTGTTGTATCATTTCCCAGATTTACAGGTAAAAAAGAAGTAAAAACAACATTTATGGTATCAAATCCTTTGCACCCATATATATTTGTTACTATAACAGAATAAACACCTGACACTGAAATTCCCAAGTTTTGGGTAGAAGCAGAACTTCCGGTATTCCATAAATAAGTGCATCCCACATTGCCAGCATTCAGAACAAAAGTATTTGTTTGACAAATAGTTGTATCATTACCAAGATTAACAATAACATCAGGTGAAATACTGACCTTAAATATTGAATCCACCTGATTTGAGCATCCTGTTACAGTATCAGTAGCTAGTATTGTGAAATATGATGTTGAAGTAATATTACCTGTAGGTAATGACAACATTGAATCACAATATGTAATTTGAGGATTACCAATTGGATTTCCTGAAGGATAACTCTGCAACTGATAACTAATACCAGGTTCCGGATTAATTATATCAAGAAAAGTACTACCGTTATTACAGAGAATAGTATCCTGCAACTTAACTTTCAGCAAATATTGATTATGATATAAACTTTTAACTTCACGGGCACATAATGCTCTTTTATAAATCCTTAAATCATCAAATTTACCGGCAAATGACTGAGAGGAAGCATGAGACATTCCAAGTTTAAGATTGAAATGCTGATTAATAGGAATGAATGGATAAGTTGCTGTATTGTCTAAATTTCCATTAATATAAAGCTTTGCAATACCATTTTTTCTGGTTGCGGTAATTAAATACCATTGATTTGTTTGAATAATTGTATTGCTATTTACATAAAAAAATTGTGATGCTCCTTGTCCGAAAAC
>CAIZXK010000685.1 GCA_903936865.1 uncultured Bacteroidales bacterium
ATCCAAACCTTTTGAGGAAAGTATCATTATTTCTCCAGTCTTTATTCACTTTAACATGGAGTTCGAGAAATACTTTTTTCTGAACAAATTCTTCTAAATCTAAACGAGCTTCGGTTCCTACTTTTTTCAAAGCACCACCTTTATGACCAATTACAATTCCTTTTTGAGAATCCCTTTCAACAAAAATTGTTGCAGATATTTTATCTATATTGGTTTCTTCTTTATAAGAATCTACAATTACTTCGCAGGCATATGGAATTTCTTTCTGGTAGTTTTCAAATATTTTCTCACGTATTATTTCCGAAGCAAAAAAACGCATTGTTTTATCAGACAATTCATCTTTTGGGAAATATGGAGGAGAAACTGGTAAATGTTCGAGAATACTGCTGATTACCTTTTCAATATTGAATTTAAGTAAGGCCGATACAGGAATAACTTCTGCATTTTCAAACTTTTCTTTCCAGAATTTTATTTTAAGTTCAACTGTTTCCTGGTCCGATAAATCGATTTTGTTAATAATTATAATAGTAGGAATGCAGGATTCTTTTACTTTATCAAGTATTTCCTGATTTTTGAAATCTTCACCTATATCTGTTACCAATAAGAAAATATCGGCATCTTTAAGTGCTGAATGAACAAAACCCATCATTGATTCATGCAACTTATAATGAGGATTAACAATGCCTGGAGTGTCGGAATAAACAATCTGATAATCTTCGCCGTTAGCTATACCCATAATTCTATGACGGGTAGTTTGGGCTTTTGCAGTAATAATTGAAAGCTTTTCACCAACAAAAGCATTCATTAGTGTTGATTTTCCTGCATTAGGATTTCCTAATATGTTTACAAAACCTGATTTATGCGACATTTTATAAAAAGAATTAAATACAAAAAAAGGTCAGCTTTTGGCTGACCTTAGTAGCGGGAGCCGGATTCGAACCAACGACCTTCGGGTTATGAGCCCGACGAGCTACCACTGCTCCATCCCGCAATATATCTTTAGTTTATGAACAATCTGCTCTTTTAAATTTGCGAGTGCAAAGATATATAAATATATTATGAATTCCAAATATAATTTCATTTATTTTCAACAACATTGTTAATGCATTGGCTATAAAAGCATTTAAAATTAATCATTATTAAGTTATTCATTTTATGAATATTTTGAAAAATTTCAAAAATAAGTGAATATTACAAGCTGAAAAATTATTAAATTATTATTTTACCTTATGAACTTTTTTTTTATTTATATGTTTATTATCCAAATTATAATAAAACACAGTATTTAAACATAAAAAAATATACAATGGTATTAGTAGGAAAAAAAGCTCCTTTTTTTGAAGCAGATGCGGTTATAAACGGTGGAGAATTTATTGAAAAATTCTCATTAGAACAATATATTGGGAAAAAACATGTTGTTTTCTTCTTCTATCCACTTGATTTTACATTTGTTTGCCCAACCGAAATTTTGGCATTTCAGGAAAAATTAGCTGAATTTGAAAAACGTAATGTTGCAGTTGTTGGTTGTTCTATCGATTCTAAATTCTCTCATTGGGCATGGTTAAATACCGAATTGAAAAATGGTGGTATTAAAGGTGTTAAATTTCCTTTAGTTTCAGATTTAAGCAAAACTATTTCTCAAAATTACGACGTTTTAGCTGGTGAATTTGATTATAATGACGAAGGTGAAAGCGTATTTGTAGGTGCTCCAGTTGCTTATAGAGGTTTGTTTTTGATTGATAAAGAAGGTGTAGTTCAACATCAGTTAGTTAATAATTTACCTTTAGGAAGAAGTATTGATGAAGCTATTCGTATGGTTGATGCATTACAATATTTTGAAGAAAACGGTGAAGTATGTCCTGCAAACTGGCATAAAGGTGAAAAAGCGATGATAGCTACCGCAGAAGGTGTAGCTGATTATCTATCAAAGAAATAATTCATTTAATTGAATAAAGATAAAATTAAATCAGTTGCGACAACTGGTTTAGTTTAAGTGTGATTTTCATAATTAAATTTGGTTTTCCTGCAAGTGATTAATATTACTTGCAGGTTTTTTATTTCAATTAATTAATCTTTGAATGTTTTTACCAGAAAGCAAGTCTATTAATCAGGAAATAAGGTTTATGTAAATGTAAATTGGAATTTTTGAAAGCTATTTATATTAAAAATCAATTCTTTTATTTAATTTTGTATAAAATAATAAAAATCATATTTTGGCTCAAAAAGATTTACTCCTGATTACACCACCATTTATTCAAATAAATACGGTATATCCTGCTACCGCAAGTTTAAAAGGTTTTCTAAAAACGAAAGGTTTTAATGTTTCCCAACTCGATTTAAGTATAGCTTGTATTTTGCAAATATTTTCAACAAACGGACTAGAATTGTTTTTTAATTATGCAAAGAATAAGAAAGCTGATTTTTCTGCCAATTCAACTATTATTATTAATCAAAGTGATTTATATATTAAACATATTGACTCAGTTATTTCCTTTTTGCAAGGTAAAGATCAAACAATAGCTTATGCTATCGTTAATAATTTATTACCAAAAGCATCAAGATTTAATATTCAACAAGATTTGGATTGGCATTTTGGAGTTGACGGAAATATTGATAAAGCACGCTTTTTTGCAACACTTTTTTTGGAAGATATCGCTGATTTTGTAACAGAATGTATAGATAATCGTTTTGGATTTAGCCGCTATGCTGAACAAGTTTGCTTAACAGCAACTAATTTTGAAAACATTTTACAGGAATTAAAGAGAGAAACTCCTATAACTAAAATAATGTTGAATTTATTGGAAAGTAATTTACAGCTGTATCAACCAAAAATAGTTGCTTTTACTATACCTTTTCCTGGCAATTTACTAATGGCAATAAAATCAGCAGAATACATTAAAAATAATTACCCTGATATAAAAATCATTTTTGGAGGAGGTTTTATAAATACTGAATTACGAAATTTGAAAGAAGTCAAATTATTCAATTTCGTTGATTATGTTTGTCTGGATGATGGAGAATTACCTTTGTTGAAATTACTCAATTATATTTTAAAAGGAGAAAAGCTACTGAAGCGCACATTCCTCATAAATAATAATGAAGTTGTATTTAAAAATGATTCAACTGAAAATGATTTTTTATTTAATGATATTGGAACTCCTGATTTTGAAGATTTGCCATTAAATGATTATATATCAGTAACAGAGACAACAAACCCCATGCACAATTTATGGAGTAATGGTAGATGGAATAAAATGGCACTTGCGCATGGTTGCTATTGGCATAAGTGTTCTTTCTGTGATACTTCACTTGATTACATTAAACGTTATGATGCTGCTGATGTAGAAATATTATGTGATAGAATAGTAGCTATTATCAATCAGACTGGGCATAGAGGTTTTCATTTTGTTGACGAAGCAGCACCTCCAGCTTTATTAAGAAAGCTTGCTGATGAAATAATTAAAAGAAAGATAAGTATAACATGGTGGACTAATATCCGTTTTGAGAATTCATTTAATGATGAATTATGTCAACTAATGGCTAAATCAGGATGTATTGCCGTTTCCGGTGGATTGGAAGTTGCATCGGATCGTTTATTGAAAATGATGAACAAAGGAGTTTCTGTTGAACAAGTAGTTATTGTAACTAATTGTTTTAGAAAAACAGGAATAATGATTCATGCCTATTTAATGTATGGTTTCCCTACTGAATCGGCACAGGAAACCATAGATTCATTAGAAATTGTAAGACAATTATTTATTAATCGTCTTATTAAAAGTGCTTTCTGGCATCGTTTTACCATGACAGTTCACAGTCCCATTGGCTTATTTCCAGAAAAATTTAACGTTACAAAAAAAACATTTCCAATCAATACATTTGCTCAGAATGGATGTTATCATATAGATGAATTAGGATGTAAACATGAGGAATTTGAAACAGGTTTAAATACTGCACTTTATAACTATATCCATGATAATGGATTTGAATTTCATTTGCAGGATTGGTTTGATTTTAATATTCCTAACACCACAATACCAAATAATTATATAAAGAAAATAGTAAGAAATAATAAAGAAAGAAAGTCTAAAGCAAAATAGTATAAGTATGTTGTATACTTATTATTTAGCAAAATTAAATTTTTAAGCAAATCAAAATAATAAAAGAATGAAAAACAATAAAAAGTCATTGCCTCAAGAAGAAAAACCATCTATGGGCTTCTGCTTGGTTTCAAATATGATTACAATGGAAGGTAAAAAAGTTGGTTATATGTATCGTGAAGAACTTGAAGAGGACTCAGAAAACGATAGTGGTTGGAGATTTCTTGCAGGGTCTGAAAATCAGGAATATGTTGACAATGATTCCAATAGTAAGGTTTATGAAGTGGAAACAATAGCTGATTTTGATTCTGCCATTATTCCCTATTTAAAAAGTCCATTTGGAACAGAATTAGAAAGGATAGAGGGTAAGGATGAATTTAGAATTTTAGATTAATCTTTATCATAATCAATTCTTTTTTTTACGATTTCCCATGAATGTGTAATTAAGAAACTTTCATCCATATTTTCAATTAACTGTTCAAAGCGTTTCATTGGTAATGCAAAAGTGAGTGTGTTTTTTTGTACAAATGGACGTGCTGAAACATCAAACATTCCGATAACAGCTTTCGGTTGTGATTTTTCGATTTCCAGATATGGATAATGAATAATGGATCCACAACCTGAAGAAAATGGAGTGAATACTGAGTTTGGTTCCACTGTATCGAAATTGGCAAGTGTAAATAATCCTGATAAAACATCAGGTTTTGCAAAGAAAATAACAACTTCAGGATCATCGTCTTCTGTGAGCATATCCCAACGTTTAAAAACTATATTTTTCCCATAAGCATCAGGTATATTTAAATGTTTTTGTGTTTCAAGTACAATTTCTGGAGTTTGTTTATATCGTTCACCTTCCATTTTATCAGGAATTCCACATGACAGAAAAAATTCAAAATCCGGACGCATTCCTTTCGAGAAACCCAGATATCGTTTACCTCCTCCGCAAATTACAGCATCAGCATTATAGCTTAAAGATTCACCATTTCTAACTTTTGCAAGTTCAGCTATAATACAACTCCATCCTTTTTTGGGAATTACTTTTTTCGCATCAGCAAATTCTTTATCAGAATAGAAAAAGGTTATGGGTAAAGGAGAATTTCCAAAATACTTTCTCCATTTTTCTAAAAACTTGTTTTTTAATTGTAAATCCATCCTATTTATTTTCTAAAAGGTTTAAATAACAATCTTAATGATTGGTCATATGTCAGATAACTCCATACCCAATTAATGAATATTAATATTTTGTTTTTAATTCCAAAAATTGATCGCAAGTGAATGAGCATCCATACTAACCATGCAAAAAATCCATCAAAATGAATAAAAGGTAGATCTACTACAGCTTTATTTCTGCCAATTGTAGCCATAGATCCCAGGTCTTTGTATTTAAATGGATTTGATGTGTTCATTTTTAAATTATTAGCTAAGTTTTTGGCTTGTTGAATTGCTACCTGAGCAACCTGAGGATGACCACCAGGATTTTTTTCATTAGCCATACAAGCAATATCTCCCAATGCGTAAATGTTTTCGTAGTCTTTAATCCTATTTATTTCATTTACAAGAATTCTATTGGCTCTTGTAAAATTACTTGCATTTATTCCATTTATTATATTTCCTTGAATTCCAGCAGCCCAAATTAGAGTTTTAGATTTTATTAATTCGCCATTCCCTAACGAAACAATATGACCATCATAATCTTTAACGGCAGTTGATGTTAATACTTTTACACCCATTTTTTCAAGAAATGCTTTAGATTTTTCTGAAGATTTTTCTGACATACCACCTAATAACCTTGGCGAAGCTTCTATTAAATAAATATTAATATGATTACAGTTAAGTTCAGGATAATCTTTTGGAAATACAAATTTTTTCATTTCTATTAAAGCCCCTGAAATCTCTACACCTGTCGGACCACCACCTACAACAACTATATTAAGCAATTCTTCATTCTCATCAATAGAAGTTGTTAAAGCATCTTCCAGATTTTGCAATATATTCCATAACAATTCAATTGACTCATATACATTTTTCATAGGTTTTGCGTATTCTTGAATTTTATGCAACCCAAAAAAACTTGTATCAGCTCCATTTGCTAAAATCAAGAAATCATATTTCAAGTTACCAAGTGAAGTTTCTATCAAATTCTGTTCAGGTATAACCTTGGTTACATTGGCTATTCGTATGAAATAGTCTTTGTAATTTTGAAAAATTTTTCTAATAGGAAAAGCAATATCACGTGGTTCTAATCCTGCAGTAGCTACCTGATAAAACAAGGGTTGAAATTGATGAAAATTGTTTTTATCAATAATAACAACTTGATGATTGCTATTTTTCAAATACTTAGCAAGTGTAAGTCCAGCAAATCCACAACCTACAATTATGATTCTTTTTTTATTTGTATCTGGAATGTTTATTGTTAATGGCATCATTTTTTTTGCAAAGCTACAAAAAAAAAGAGGTTTGAAAATTCAAACCCCTTTTTTTATTAAATTTTGAAATTAGTGTAAATCATTAAAAAATGTTCCGGATAAACTTCCTTTTACCCAATCTACCTTATAGCGATCTGGGCAATTACCAGATGTTACAGGTTGATTATTGCTGTCAAATCCGAAAGTTGTTGTAGCCGATTTATTATCAGCTGGTATTTGATGAGTTTTTATACCAGAAACAGGATCCCAACCGCATACTTGTTTTAATACAACAGCTTGATTTATTTGTGTATAAAAATTCTCATTTTTTCTATTTAAACCCCAGGTAGCCAAATTACTATACCCATTTGAGTTTCCAATTCCTTCAATAGTTAATATCAATGCTCCGGGATATGTTCCAGTAAAAGTCTTTTTGCGGGCAATGTTCCAAGTTCTGATAGTTGTATCATTAAAAGCAGCTTGTATTGAGCCTGTAATGGTATGGGTTACTGAAGTTGTCAGAGAATCTCCCAGATTCTTAATTAAACCACCACTTAAATTTGTCCAGGTTTTAGTACCGTTGAGCATTATCCATTTCTGATTAGAAACTTTAGTTACTTTAAAATTGATGAATTGCATTGATACACTATTCCCTGCTTGTGACCATGGTATATTAATAATTCTTTTTAATTTAATAACACCGGTTTTGAATTTATTTCCATTACAATTCAAACCATTAAATGTAAGAGTGTAAGTCATTGTATCACCGGTCAATATTGAATCAAAAACCATGTTACATGGCATGGAAGAAACTGATTTTAAACCACCACCTTTTGATAATACTTCATTAGCGTCGTCTAAAGCTTCATTTGAATAATTTTCAATAGCAACTTCATCTTGTGCAAGCTGTTGCATAGATGATGAATCAAAATCTGTATCAATTTTATCTTTATCACATCCTGATAATAAATAACTACCAAAAATAACTGCCAATATTAGGCTTAAAAATTTCATTTTTTTCATTTTTTTAATATTTAAAATTTATTGTTCTTTGATGAAAGAAATTTAAAAAAGTTTAATCACTTTTATTTAAAATTTATAAGTATGTAGTTACAAGTAAATTTATAGTAAATTTTTTTGCTATTTCCAAAAACGACATACAAATAACAAATAGCTCTTAATAAGTTAGATCAATTGAAAAACAATTTATATTACTAAGTTATTAAACTTATTTTAAGAAGTTTCTTCAACTTCTAATTTGAATCCGGTACCATGTACATTGGTAATTGCAATATTTGGGTCTTCTCTTAGATATTTACGAAGTTTGGTAATAAAAACATCCATACTTCTGCCAATGAAATAATCATCATCACCCCAAATGGTTTTCAGAGCAGTTTCTCTTTTTAGAATAACATTCTTATTATCGGATAGTAATTTGAGCAAATCAGCTTCTTTTCTTGTTAAATTTTGTTTAGTCGTTGGAGAAACTAAAGTCATATTAGAATAGTCAAAAGTAAAAATACCTAATTTGAAAACTTCTTGTTTTTCAATTGCAGAAAGTTTGCTTTTAATCATACATCTTTTAAGAATTGCATCAATTCTTAAACTAAGTTCTTCTGTACTAAATGGTTTTGTTATATAATCATCAGCACCAACTTTAAATCCTCTGATTCTATCTTCTTTAAGAGATTTTGCGGTTAAAAAAATAATTGGTACATCCTGATTTAATTTTCTAATGTCTTCTGCCAACGAAAATCCATCTTTTTTTGGCATCATTACATCAAGAATACATAAATCAAAGTGAGTGGATTTAAATGTATTAAATCCATGTACGCCATCTTTACACAATAATGTCTCGTAAGTCAACATTTCAAGATAATCAACTAAAACTAAACTTAAGTTTGGATCATCTTCTACAAGCAGTATTTTGGCTTTGTATTTTTTCATATTCTAATGTATATTTATGTTATGATTAAACGGGAAAAATATTTCAAAGGTACTAC
>CAIZXK010000686.1 GCA_903936865.1 uncultured Bacteroidales bacterium
TTATCGCTAACATCATACATCATATTGGAAATATCAATTGGTAAACGATCACCATAAAGTGCGTTTCTACGTTTTTTGTAAATAACTTCACGTTGTGAATTCATTACGTCATCATATTCCAATAAACGCTTACGGGTACCGAAGTTGTTTTCTTCAACTTTTCGCTGTGCTCTTTCAATTGATTTAGTTATCATTGAATGCTGAATAACTTCACCTTCCTGTAAACCCAGTCTATCCATAACCCTTGCAATACGATCAGATCCAAATAAACGCATCAGATCATCTTCCAGTGATACAAAGAACTGAGAACTTCCAGGATCACCCTGACGTCCTGCACGACCTCTCAACTGGCGGTCAACACGTCGTGATTCATGTCGCTCAGTACCTACAATTGCCAAACCACCTGCTTCTTTTACACCAGGTCCGAGCTTTATATCGGTACCACGACCTGCCATATTGGTAGCTATGGTAACTGTTCCGGAAATACCTGCTTCAGCAACAATGTCAGCTTCTTTCTTATGTAGTTTAGCATTAAGAACATTATGTCTTATATTCCGCATTTTAAGAGAACGGCTCAGTAATTCAGAAATTTCAACAGAAGTTGTACCAACCAATACCGGCCTTCCAATATTCACTAAACGTTGAATTTCTTCAATTACTGCATTGTATTTTTCTTTTTTGGTTTTATAAACCAAATCTTCCATATCTTTTCGAACAACTGATCTATTTGTAGGAATTACTACTACATCCAATTTGTAAATATCCCATAACTCACCAGCTTCGGTTTCGGCTGTACCAGTCATACCTGCAAGCTTACTATACATACGGAAATAGTTTTGCAAAGTAATGGTAGCATAAGTTTGAGTAGCTGCTTCAACTTTAACATTTTCCTTGGCTTCAATTGCCTGATGCAAACCATCGGAATAGCGTCTGCCTTCCATAATACGACCTGTTTGCTCATCAACAATCTTAATTTTATTGTCCATTATAACATACTCAACATCCAATTCAAATAATGTGTATGCTTTTAATAACTGATTGATAGTATGAACCCTGTCAGATTGAATGGCATAATTGCGAAGTATTTCTGCTTTCTTTTCGCGTTTAGCTTCAGGAGTTAAATTAAATTTTTCAAGTTCTGCAATTTCGGCACCAACATCGGTAAGCATATAAAATTTGGCTTCTTCCTCGTTTGCAGAAATATAATCAATCCCCTTTTCTGTAAGGTCAATCGTATTGTGTTTTTCTTCAATTACAAAAAACAATTCATCATCAATGATGTGCATGTTTTTGTTTTGTTCCTGCATATAGTAGTTCTCGGTTTTAAGCAGCAGGGCTTTCATTCCGGGTTCACTTAGGAACTTGATAAGTGCTTTGTTTTTTGGCAAACCTCTATGAGAACGCAATAATAATTCACCCCCTTTTTTCTCATTTTCAGAGGAAGGATTATTACTTAATAATTTTTTAGCATCTGCTAATAATTGGGTTACCAAATTACGCTGGGCATTATAAATTTTTAGAATATTTGGTTTTAAAGCCTCAAATTCCTGATTATCACCTTTTGGAGTTGGACCTGAAATAATTAAAGGAGTACGTGCATCATCAATTAAAACGGAGTCAACCTCATCCACAATTGAATAATTATGCTTTCGTTGTACCAATTCCTCAACATTGCGAGCCATATTATCACGCAAATAATCAAACCCAAATTCATTATTGGTTCCATAAGTAATATCTGCTAAATAAGCATTCTTACGGCTTTCCGAATTAGGTTCATGTCTGTCAATGCAATCCACCTTTAAACCATGAAATTCAAACAACATCCCCATCCATTCTGAGTCACGTTTTGCAAGATAATCATTAACAGTAACAAGATGAACACCTTTTCCCGGTAATGCATTCAAATAAACAGGTAAGGTTGCGACTAAGGTTTTTCCTTCACCTGTTGCCATTTCTGCAATTTTACCAGAATGCAGAACAATTCCACCTATCAACTGAACATCATAATGTACCATATCCCAGGTTATCATAGTACCTCCGGCAGTCCATTTGTTATCATAATAAGCTTTGTCGCCAATTATATTTACGCTATCACGTCTTGCTGCCAAATCCCTGTCCCAAGGCATTATTGAAACTTCAACCTTTTCATTTTCCTTAAAACGTTTTGCCGTTTCTTTAACTACTGAAAAAGCCTCAGGTAAAATATCCAATAATATTTCCTGAATTTTGTCATATTCCAGCTTTTCCAGTTTATCAATCTGTTGATAAAGTAATTCTTTCTCATCAACATCTATATCAGGCTCATTGTCAATTCGGGCTTTTATATCTAAAATTCCAGTTTGTTCTTCAGCCAAATAATCTGATATTCGTTGACGAAATTCTTGAGTTTTAGCTCTAAGCTCATCATTGCTAAGCAAACAAATAGATTCATAAGCTTTTTTAGTTGCTTCAAGCAAAGGATTTATTTCTTTAATATCTCTTTGGGATTTATTTCCAAAGAGCTTACTTAATGATTTTAACATAATTGTGGTAAAATATCTATGTAATTATTATTTTCACTTAATTAATAAGCAAAATTAATCTTATTTAATAAATTTACATTCATTTTTTGAAAATTTATAATAAAATTCATTTGCTAATAGAAAAAAAACCGTCTTACCAAGGTTAGACGGTTTTTATGTTAATATTCGTCTTCATGAAAGAAGAAGTCATCTTTAGTTGGATAGTCAGGCCAAAGATCTTCAATACTTTCGTAAATCTCCCCCTCATCTTCAATTTCCCGAAGATTTTCAATAACTTCTTGAGGGGCTCCTGATCTAAGAGCATAATCAATTAACTCTTCCTTTGTTGCAGGCCAAGGAGCGTCTTCAAGTTTTGATGCTAATTCTAGTGTCCAATACATATTCTGAAGATTTAAGGTTACTATTTAATTTTTTGCAAAAGTAATTTTTTTTTTAAATAAAAAAAGTATTTTTTAATATTTTTTTAAGAAAATAAATAAAAGAAAATAAGGTAGTTACATTGTTTGTTAAATTTTTGCTTTCCAAATTTCTTCTTTAGCACCCAAATCGTTACCAATTTTTCGTGCTAATACAAACAAAAAATCAGATAAACGGTTTAAATATTTTATTACCAAATCAGAAATTGGATAGTTTTCAGCCAATCTTATCGTGAGTCTTTCTGCTCTGCGACAAATACAACGTGCTATATGACAATGCGAAACAATTGGATGACCTCCTGGTAAAATAAAGGAAGTTAAAACAGGCAACTTATTATTCATTTCATCTATTTCATTCTCTAGCAAAAGAATATCTTTTTCAAATAACTGTGGTAAAACTCGTGTTGATGTTTCCAGATCTTCAGCAAGTAATGATTCCAAAGTAAAAAGTCTATCCTGAATTTCAATAAGCAAATATTTAATATGCTGATTAACCTCCAAATCGCGAATTAAACCAATATATGAATTTAATTCATCCACAGTTCCATAAGCCTCAATACGTTCGTGATATTTAGGAACTCTTTTTCCACCTATTAGGGATGTCTCACCTTTGTCACCGGTTTTGGTGTATATTTTCCATTCTTGTGTCATAATAAGTTTTTAAAATTCATTACGTTTATGATACTGATACAATAAAAAGTAGTTTGGTTTACTTATAGATTTTTGAATCTTTCTTACATTTGTATGCAAATTATTTTTACAGATCTTCTTAAAAATGTTTTTTGTTCTGAAGTTGATTCACCTTGAAAAATAAGTTTTTTGAAATCTTCTTAATAAAAAAACATTAATTTAAAATCAGCTAGTCCGGTTTTTATTTAAATCCTTATATTAAGCTTTCTCTTCTACTCTATAATCAATCATTTTGCGTATTTTCGGATTAATTTCATCTGAAGCTACTTCCCCGTCTATTAATCGTATAATCCTGTGAGCGTGACGAGCAATGTCCTCTTCATGAGTAACCACTATTATAGTATTTCCTTTTCTGTGAATTTCTTCAAATAAACCCATGATTTCAACAGATGTTTTGGAATCAAGGTTTCCTGTTGGTTCATCAGCCAGAATTATTGATGGATTATTTACCAATGCTCTTGCTACTGCAACGCGTTGCCGCTGACCACCAGACAATTCGTTTGGCTTATGAGTCATTCTATCCGTAAGTTTCACATCAGCAAGTGTTTGAGATGCTCTTTCTATTCTGGTAGCTTTGTTAACACCCGCATAAATGAGCGGTAACATCACATTTTCTAAAGCTGTTGAACGTGGTAATAAATTAAAGGTCTGAAAAACAAAACCGATTTCTTTATTGCGGATTTCAGCCAAATCATTATCCTCCAGCTTACTAACATCGTGTTTGTTGAGTATATATTGTCCTGAAGTTGGAGTATCAAGACATCCTAAAATATTCATTAATGTTGATTTACCTGATCCGGATGGTCCCATAAGTGCAACATATTCATTCTTATATATACTAAGCGTAATTGTTCTGAGTGCCTTAACAATTTCATCGCCCACTTTATAATGTTTTGCTATTTTAGCTAATCGAATGATTTCTTCTGCCATTTTTATTTTCTTTAAAGTACAAACTTAATAATTTTTTTTTAAATTCAATACACCAAACATAGATTTAACTCAAATTATCATATTTTTATTGTATTTATTTCTAATTTTGCTCAAAATAAAATGATATGTTGAAAATTAATAAATTCTCTTGTTTTTTGCTAGCTGTTTTAGCAATGATAAGTATTACAAGTTGTAAATCACTTAAGGTCACTCGTCCGGAAGAGGCTTATGTTGCTCCTGATTACACACCGAAGCCATCTGTTATTAATGTTCCTTTTTATCTTGATATGCAGGATATCCAGAATATGGTAAATAAAAAGATTTCTGGTTTGATATACGAAGATAACAGTTTGGAAGATAATAATAATGATAATATTATGGTAAAAGCCTGGAAAAAGGAGGATTTTATTATTAAGTATGAAAATAATCAGTTGGTTTATCGTATTCCATTAAAGTTATGGATAAAAGCTGGTTGGAAAGTTTCTAAATTAGGAATTACACTTTCTGATTATCGTGAACTAAATGCTGAAATTGCTTTAAAATTCAAAACTACTTTTTTTGTAAATAAAGACTGGTCAGTTACAACATTTACTGCTACAGACGGCTATGAATGGTTAAGCACACCAGTAATAAAAATTGGACCAGTTGATGTTCCTATTACTGCAATTGCTAATACAATTTTGAATAAAAATAAATCGACAATAAGTTCTGAAATTGATAAAGCAATTAAGCAAAACTTATCACTTAGAAAATATATTCAGGATATTTGGGTGAATTTGCAAAAACCTATAAAACTGAACAATGAATATAATCTATGGTTGAAATTAAATCCTCAGGAGATTTCATCAACTCCGATTTTTAGTCAGAATAATCAAATTAAGATTTCACTGGGAATTAAATCAATAATTGAATCATATATGGGTGATGAACCTAAGACTATTCCCAATAAGGGATTGCCCGATTATAATCTTGTGAAATCATTGGATAATAACTTTTCAATCAATCTTTTATCAGATATTTCATATAAATCAGTAGATACTCTCGCAAAACAATTTTTAAAAGGAAAAACATTTACTCAGGATAAAAAAGCGATTACAGTTACAGACATTAAAGTTTATGGAAGTAATAATAAAATGGTGATTGGAACTACTTTAAAAGGGAGTATTAATGGCATTATTTATTTTACAGGTAAGCCTGTTTTTGATTCAGCCACATCCTCATTAAAAGTTATCGATTTAGATTTTGATCTGGAAACTAAAAATGCATTATTAAAAACTGCAAGTTGGTTGCTTCACAATAAACTGAAGAAAATGATTGAACAGAATTTGATATTTCCGATTGGAGACAAACTTGAAGATTCAAAAAAATTAATCAATAAAGAAATTACTCACAATCAACTTACAAAAAATATTTTATTGAATGGAAATTTAAATAATTTAGCAATTGAAAATATCTTTCTTACACCGGAGTCAATTAAAATAGCTACAATTTTCAGAGGAAGTTTAAAATTTACATTTACAGCAGATAAGTAAAAACTTTTTTCACTTTTTTTTGATTTGGGCAACTATTATTCAAAAACAGTAGTCTTTCCTATAATTAACAATTAAAAAATCAAAAAAATATGAAAACAATTATTCTAACCACAATTATTTTTTTCTTTTCAATAGGAGTTTCTAATGCTCAATGGCAACAAATGAATGGACCTACCGGAGGTACATTTAATTCAGTAAAAATTGTAGGTTCTAACCTTTTTGCAACATCAAACGGAGGAATTTATATATCAGCCAACAATGGAATATCATGGAATGCAATAAATAATGGCTTGCCCGATTTAAGCATTCAGGCTTTTGCAAATTCAGGTTCAAATATTTATGTTGGAACTACAAGAGGTATCTTTAAATCTACTAATAACGGAATTAGTTGGGATAGCATAAACACAGGATTGCCTTCTGGAAATAAGTCGGTTACAGCAATTTTTGCCAATGGGAATATTTTATATATCAGTATAGCTGGTATAGGCCTGTATAAATCTGTAAATAATGGAATGAATTGGACAGCATTAAATAATACTTTTGCTCCTTATAGCAATGTAAGATGTTTAAATGTAAATAGTTCAACCATTATCGTTGGAACTGAAACCTATGGTTTGTTTCGCTCAACTGACGATGGGCTAACATGGAGTGCAATTAATAATGGATTACCTAGTAGTTCAACCGTAACCTCTCTGGAAACAAATGCTGGAAATATTTTTGCTTGTGTTAACTATCAGCTTTTTTTATCAACAAATAATGGACAAAGCTGGAATGTAATAA
>CAIZXK010000687.1 GCA_903936865.1 uncultured Bacteroidales bacterium
AAAAAAATATTTTTAACAATTATTATTCATAAATTTCAATAACGAAATAATTGATAATCTATAGTTTCTCTTTAAAAAAATTAATAAATTTATAAAAAAAACAGTTAATTATAACTTATATTTTAAAAAAAAATCGTAAGTTTGCGAACTATTTTTAAAAAAATTACTATGGCAATTATAGGAAAAATAAGAAAAAGATCAGGTTTACTAATTATTTTAATTGGTATCGCTATTGCTGGATTTGTTTTACAAGATGCTTTTAAAGGAAGTAGCGGTCTAAGAAACAAAGAATTAGGTGTTGTTAATGGTGAAAACATAACATATACTGAATTTGAAAAGCGGGTTAAAGAACAAGAAGAGCAAATTAAAACTCAACAACAAAAAGAAAATCTTACATCGCAAGAAACGTTTCAGATTCGTCAAGGTGTTTGGAATCAAATTGTTAATGATGTATTAATGAATAATGAATACGAAGAGCTTTCAATTGAAGTTTCTTCAGACGAATTGAATGATATGTTCTATGGAAAATTTTTACATCAATTCATTTTGCAAAATTTTTCAGATAAAAAAACAGGACAAGTTGATAAACAAAGAGTTGTTTCTATCATTGATAATTTCGACCAACTGAAACCTGAAGAACAAAAACAATGGAAATCAATTGAAGAATATGTTAAAACTGATAGAATCAGAGCAAAATACAATAATTTAATAACAAAAAGTTATTATCTTCCAAAAGCATTTGCTAAAAAGGCTTATCAAGCTCAAAATGATATTGTTAAATGTAGATTAATTGCAATTGATTATAATTCAATTTCTGATAGTGCTGTAGTTTTAAATGATAAGGATTATCAGGCATACTATGATGAACATAAACAGGAATTTGATCAGGAAGCATCTAGAGATATTGATTATGTTATGTTTGAAGTTTTACCTTCAAAAGAGGATGTTGATAATATTACAAAGCAAGTTAATCAGCTTTTTATCGATTTTCAAACTGCAGAGAATATACCTGATTTTGTAAATTCAGTTTCTGATACAAAATATGACAGTACATTTCTCAAAAGAGGCAAATTACCTTATTCGATCGATTCTGCAATGTTTAATTTAGCAGTTGGAACTATTATACCTCCATTTATTGATAATAATTCTTTTAAAATGGCAAAATTAATGGATGCTCAATTACGTCCTGATTCTATGAAAGCCAGTCAGATACTTATTGCTTTTCAAGGAGCTTATGGTGCTGGAGAAGCTATCAAAAGAACGAAAGATGAAGCAAAAAAAATTGCAGATAGTTTAAACATTATTTTGCAAAAAGATGTTGCAAGATTTGCTGAAATTGCTGTTTCATCATCAGATTATCCCTCAGCAAAAGAAGACAAAGGTGATATGAAATGGTTTGCAGATCAAACCATCATGCCACAAATTAATGATGCAGTATTAAATGGTAAAATAGGCGAAGTAACCTTAGTAGAATCTCAATTAGGTTTTCATATCATTAATATTACAGGAAAAACAACTCCATTAAAAAAAGTAAGAGTTGCTATAATTACCAGAGATATTGAACCTTCAAACCAAACCTACAAAAATGTTTTTGCACAGGCTAATAAATTTGCAAGTGAAAATAACAGCATAGATTTGTTTGAAAAGACAATCAAAAAAGAAGGATTAAATAAAAGAACAGCTGAATATATTCAACCAATGTCAGACAATATTCCTGGTGTTGAAAATGCAAGAGAATTAGTAAGATGGGCTTTTAACGAAGAAACTAAAAAGAATGATGTTTCAAAACAGGTTTTTGAATTTGAGAACAAATTTATAGTTGCTGTTTTAAAAGAAGTTCGTGAAAAAGGGATAGCATCTATCGAACAAATCAAACCTCGTTTAGAGATGGTTGTAAAACGTGATAAGAAGGCTGTTATGTTGCAGGAAAAAATCAAAACAGCATTAGGTCAAACAAAAGATTTATATCAGTTGGCAACCAAATTCAATGTTCAGGTAGATACTATTGACCAGTTAAATTTTGCAGCTTATAACGTTGGAAGAAGAGGTTACGAACCAGAAGTTATAGGAACTACATTTTCTTTAAAACAAAATGTTTTATCAAAACCAATAAAAGGTTATAGTGGTGTTTATCTTATTAATGTCGATCAGATTATTAAAGCTCCGGAAGCAAAGGATTATACTATGACAATGATGCAATTGCAGGGTATGTATCAGCAAAGAGTTACAAATGATGTAAATAAAGTAATTCAGGATAAAGCAAAAATAGAAGACAATCGAATTTTCTTCTTCTAATTGAAAATTTAAAAAGACGCTTTTGAGCGTCTTTTTTTTTGTATTAATTTATCAAAAATACTTTAAATGTATCTAAAGACAAAAAAATAATTTACCATTAAAATTATTTTAGATTAACTTTAGTAAAAATGTATTTCATTTTAAATGTTTTTTTTATTTAAGAATATTAAATATCTGATAATGTAGAGTTATCTTATATAAAATTGTTAAAAAAAATCACTTATATTAATTACAGTTTCACTTTTTTTTATTATTTTTACACAAAAATAAAAATAAATTTCTATTAAATTGCTAAACCGATTTAGGAATATTGTATCTTTGTAGAATCTTTGATAGAATTTGATAGAATATATGAAATATTTAGCATATGAAAAAAGTAAGGTTAGAAGACATTGCAAATAAGATGGGTGTTTCCAAGACGTTGGTTTCTATGGTTTTAAATGGTTATGGAGATAAAAACGGAATAAAAAAGGAAACACAGGAAAAGGTAATTGCACTTACCAGAGAATTGGATTATAAGCCAAACCAAATGGCCAGAAGCCTGCGATTAGGGAAATCAAATACAATTGGATTAATTGTTGCTGATATCTCTAATGCTTTTTATGCAAAAATGGCTAGAAATATTGAAGATGAATGCAACAAATATGGCTATAACCTGATAATCTGCAGTTCAGACGAAAAAGATGCAAAAGAATCCTCTTTAATACGAATGCTTAAAGAAAAACAGGTTGATGGTTTAATAATCTCTTCAACTTTGGTTGACAACAGTGAGATAGTTGTTTTAAAGCAAGAGAATTATCCTTTCGTATTGGTTGATAGATATTTTCCTGAAATACCTGACACCAATTTTGTAATTATTGATAATTATAAAAGTTCTTACAAAGCTGTTAAATATCTAATTGATTCTGGTCATCAAAATATTGCAATGTTATCTATATCACCATCACACCTTACTTCAGTTAAAGATAGAAATAAAGGTTATTTTGATGCCATAAAAAAAGCTAATATCAATACAGATCATTATTTACATTGTCTCATTCCATTTGAAAGCATAGAACAAAGTGTTGAAGCATCTATAGAAAGATTATTGAAATATGAAAAAAAGATTACTGCAATTTTAGCTGTAAATCAAAACATTGCATTGGCAATTATTAAAGCACTTAAAAAATTTAAAATCAAGATTCCTGATGAAATATCTGTTATAACTTTTGATGATTTGCCATTTTTTGAATTGTTAACTCCTTCCATTTCTGCAATTTCACAACCATTAGATGTGATTAGTTTTAATGCAGTAAAAATATTAATTGATGAAATAAATAGTAAAGGTTCATCACGCAAAAAAGATCAGGTTGTAATACCGTCTCATTTTATTTTAAGAGAATCATGTAAACAATTAAAAACTAAAAAAACATGAATTTAAAAAAAACCTTTTATTTAGTATTAGTTTTATCAATAACACTAATTTCATGTAAAAAAGCCAATAAGGAAAAGATTACAGATTTTGTTAATCCATTTATTGGAACAGGTGGTCATGGGCATACATACCCCGGAGCTTCGGTTCCCTTTGGAATGGTTCAGTTAAGCCCCGATACCCGTTTGGATGGCTGGGATGGATGTGGAGGTTATCATTATTCAGACAGTATTGTTTACGGATTCTCACATACGCATTTAAGTGGTACTGGTTGTTCTGATTACGGTGATATATTAATTATGCCAACTACGGGTGATTACAAATGGAATAATAAAGAATATTCTTCATCTTTTGATCATAAAAATGAAATTGCCAAACCTGGTTATTACAAAGTAAAATTAGATAAATATAATGTTGATGCTGAATTAACCACTACAAAACGAGTTGGTTTTCATAAATATACTTTTCATGATAGCAATAATGCAAACATTCTAATTGATTTGCTACATCGCGACAGAGTAATTGAGTCATCAATAAAAATAGTTGGTACTGACGAAGTTGAAGGATTCAGAAGATCAATGGCTTGGGCTAATGACCAGCAATTGTTTTTTGTTGCTAAATTTTCTAAATCGATTAAATCCTTTAATATAGCTGTAAATGATACTGTTATTAATTCAAATGAAGCAAAGGGGACAAATCTGAAAGCTTATTTTAGTTTTGATACTAAAAAAGATGAATCCATTATGGTAAAAGTTGGTATTTCTGCAGTTAGTATTGAAAATGCTCGTAAAAATCTGGAAACAGAAATTTCTGATTGGAATTTCGATAAAGTAGTAAATGATGCTGACTCAATCTGGAATAAAGAATTAGGAAAGATTGAAGTAGAAGGTGGCTCTGACGACCAGAAAACAATATTTTATACATCATTATATCACGCATTTCTGAATCCAAATTTATATAGTGATGTTGATGGTCAATACAGAGGTAGAGATTTAAAAGTTCATCAGGCCGATTTTGATTACTATACTGTATTCTCTTTGTGGGATACATACAGAGCAACTCATCCACTTTATACATTGACTCAACAAAAAAGAACATCCGACTTTATAAAAACATTTATTAAACAATATGAAGAAGGTGGTTTTCTTCCTGTTTGGGAACTTTCGGGAAATGAAACAGGTTGTATGATTGGTTATCATGCAGTTCCAGTTATTGTAGATGCTTATATGAAAGGATTACGCGATTTTGATGTTGAAAAAGCTTATGCTGCTATGAAAGCAAGTGCTGAGCAAGACAAATTGGGATTAAAGACTTATAAAACCAGTGGAATTATATACGCAAATGAAGAAGGTGAGTCCGTTTCAAAGTTATTGGAATATGCTTATGATGATTGGTGTATTGCACAAATGGCAAAGGCTCTGAATAAAACAGAAGATTATAAATATTTTATTCAAAGAGCTCAGTCTTACAAAAACCTTTTAGATCCATCTACCGGTTTTATGCGGGCACGTATGCAAAATTTCTGGTTTTCACCTTTTGATCCATCTGAAGTTAACTTTAATTATACCGAAGCAAACTCATGGCAATATAGTTATTATGTTCCTCAGGATATAACTGGATTTACTCAGTATCTGGGAGGGAAAGAAAAATTTGCTGATAAATTAGATCAATTATTTAATGCTCATTCAAAAACAACAGGACGTGAACAAGCTGATATAACAGGACTTATTGGGCAATATGCACATGGAAATGAACCTAGTCATCATATTGCTTATTTATATAATTTTGCTGGAAAACCTTGGAAAACACAGGAGTTGGTTCATCGTATCCAAAATGAAATGTATCATAACAATCCCGATGGACTTTGTGGA
>CAIZXK010000688.1 GCA_903936865.1 uncultured Bacteroidales bacterium
GTTGATACTGCTTATTTTGCTCTCAATACTTAGTAGCGGATTGGTTGGTTTTTCCAGAATAGCATTAAATTCGCATCGCCCATCAGAGGTTTATTTTGGATATTTACTTGGTTTTTGCAGTATGCTGGGGTTATTTTTGATTGTTTAATCTTATAATCAAACCGTCTATATTTTCCTGTTTTTAATTAAACTAAATACTTTTACCACAGTATCATAAATGCTGTTTTACGATATTATCTTCTACTCAATCAGCATTAGTTTATTCAGCTGTTTTATTAATTTATAAATTCAAACTAAACAATACTATATTTTTCTTTAAGCAACTAATCAAAAGAATAGTTGTTTGTATAAATAAATACCATCAAATTTAATAATAATGAAAATTTTACTTACCGGAGCAACAGGTTATATTGGAAAAAGATTGCTGCCAGTTCTATTAAACAAGGGTTATCAGGTTGTTTGCTGTGTAAGGGATAAAACCCGTTTTCAAATACCAGAGAACTTTTCCTCTCAAATAGAAGTAATTGAAACCGATTTCCTGAAAAAGGAAACCTTGTATCAGATTCCAAAAGATATTGATGCTGCTTATTATCTGATGCATTCCATGTCGTCAACCAAAGATTATTCGAATTCAGAACTATTATCAGCTGGAAATTTCAGGGAAATAATTTCAAATACAGCAATAAAACATGTAATCTATTTAAGCGGAATTATTAATGAGAATTCACTTTCAATGCATTTGTCATCACGAAAAGCAGTAGAAGAGGAATTAGCTAAGGGAAAATATAATTTTACAACGTTGCGGGCAGGAATTATTATTGGTTCGGGTAGTGCTTCCTTTGAAATAATAAGGGATTTGGTTGAAAAACTACCTGTTATGATAACACCCAGGTGGCTGCATACCAAATGCCAACCTATTGGTGTTGCTGATGTAATCAGGTTTTTGGATAAATCACTTTTAAATGAAGCAACTTTCAATAAAAACTTTGATATTGGTGGACCTGATATATTGAGTTACAAAGAAATGCTATTAATATTTGCAAAGGAAAGAAATCTCAAACGCAAAATATGGGTTGTACCTGTAATGACACCCAAACTTTCATCTTATTGGTTGTATTTTGTTACTTCTACTTCTTATAAATTAGCTACAGCATTAGTTGACAGCATGAAAATTGAAGTTATTTGCCGTAATAACGAAATTAACCGAATTTTAGATATACAACCATTATCGTACAAAGAAGCCCTTAAAAACGCATTTACTAAAATTGAACACAACGAAATCATTTCCAGTTGGAAAGATTCATTGATAAGTGGCAGATTTGAACATAATATTTCTGAGTTTATTCAAGTGCCCTCTTTTGGATGTTTTATGGATAAAAGAAAGAAAAAACTATCAGATTCGGAGAAATGTATAACTAAAATATGGATGATTGGTGGTGATAATGGCTGGTACTATGCTGATTTTTTGTGGAAATTAAGGGGAATTATGGATAAAATGGTTGGTGGAGTTGGACTTAGAAGAGGAAGAACCAGTCCTACTTCTATAAATACAGGCGATAGTATTGACTTTTGGAGAGTATTGTATGCCAATAAAAATGAGAAAAGATTGCTTTTATTTGCAGAAATGAAAATTCCCGGTGATGCCTGGCTTGAATTCAAAATTAAGGATAATATTCTTTATCAAACGGCTACATTTCGCCCAAGGGGACTTTCCGGAAGATTATACTGGTATGCGGTTTATCCATTTCATGGAATTATTTTCAGAGGTTTAATAAATTTCCTGACTAAATAATTTATACTCTCCAAAAAAGAATACAGCATAAAAAATACTGTATTCTAAATTAAACAAATCAAGGAAAACACCTTGAAAAAAACAACTACGGTATTAAACTAAATTCCTATCTAAATAATCCTGGAATTTTTCTTTATATTGATCACTTATAGGTATATAAACTTTTCCAAATACAATACGGGAACGTTCTATTATTTCAATTCTGTTGAGATTTACAATAAAAGACCGATGCACCCTCATAAATTTTGAAGGTGGAAGCTTTTGTTCGATTGTCTTTAATGAATTTATTGACAATAAAGGTTTTGTATCATTCCAAAGATAAACTTTAATATAATCCTTTAATCCTTCAATATATAGAATATCATTAAATATTATTCTTTTGGTTTTATAATCAGATTTTACAAAAAGAAACTCATTTGTACTTTCTACAGTTTGTTCTGTAGCATTTTCCAGATTTATGTATTTTCTTGCCTTTTGTGCTGCAATCAAAAATTCTTCATAACCATAAGGTTTTAATAAATAATCTATTGCATCTAACTTAAAACCTTCAATTGCATATTTTTCATAAGCAGTTGTAAAAATAATTTTAGGTGCATTTTTTAGTGTTCTCACAAATTCTGTTCCTGACAAATCAGGCATTTGAATATCCAGAAAAATTAAGTCAATCTTTTCTTTTTCAACAAATTCCATGGCATTTAATGCACTGTCGAAAGATCCTGTCAACTCCAAAAAAGGAGTTTTTTCGATATATCTTATAAGCCTTTGTAACGCTAATGGCTCATCATCTATTGCTATTGTTTTTATCATGATTTTTTTATTGAAATATCAATTGTAAGCATTATACTATAAAAAACTTCAGTCGTGGTAATTACCAGATTATGCTTATCCGGATATAAAAGTTCCAATCTTTTTTTTACATTTTCCAATCCAATTCCTGATGCAGTTTTTATTTCATTAGTACTTTTACCAATCAGACTGTTACTACACCAAAAACAAATTTCTTTGGCATTTACACTCATGTTAACATTTATAAAAGATGGATCTTTATAGCTGATTCCATGCTTAAATGCATTTTCAATAAAAGAAATAAAAAGTAACGGAGGAATTTCAATATCATCATATCTCTTTGGAAATTTAACCTTTAGCTGAACTTTGGGCGATAATCTCAACTTCATCAATTCAACAAAATTTGTCATAAATTCAATTTCACGACTTAGCAATGTATTGCCATTTTCTGATTCATAAAGCAGGTATCGCATTAGTTTTGAAAGTTGTAAAATAGCTTTTTGTCCTTCAGCCGTATTTACCTCAACCAAACTGTATATATTATTCAACGTATTAAAAAAGAAATGCGGGCTAATTTGATTTTTAAGAAATGCTAATTCTGAATTAAGTTTCTCTCTTTCAGTTTCTTTACGTAATCTTTCGTTTAATATTAGTTTCTCCGACATTCGCAATCCAAAACTCAAGCCTGAAATTAAAAATGACATGAGTAAAAAATTATACGTAGGCCATTTTTTTGAAGGTTTAGGTCCCCTGAGAAACATTTTATTTATCGATACAGGATTAAAATTTAATGGGGGAGGAGGCATCTTATCAAATTTGTCGTTACCTTTTGAATCATGAAAAACTTCATGATTTTTAAAGTTATTAATTTTATTATAGTTAATGTTTTCAAATTTTATAAACAGAAAAACAGAAATAATAATCAGCCCTATGAAAAAAGAAAAGTATTCAATTTGTTTTTTCTTGAAAAATAATTTTGGAATAAGGATAAAATAATTTGAATAGAACAAAATCAAAAAGATTACAGCCTGAAAAATACTTCGTTTAAGATATAATGTATCATACATGGAGTCAATGTAAATTAAAAGGGGAAATATTCCAAACATCAATGACCACAAAGAGATATGAAGTAAAATTTGTAATTTTTTATTCAACATTTTTTATTTTTTTATAATTACCTTGAAATTTTCATCATTTAAGAATTAAGTAAAATTTAATCATCGATATCAAAATATCTTGTTTCACCTTCAATTAATCTATTTCTACTCATGCTATTAAAGAAATCGTTTATATCAACATCCAACGTATTTTTATCAATATCGTATTTTACTAAAATACTTTCTTTAATCTCAATGATGTCAATATTATTTCTTTTTGAATTAAATATTTCCATACCAATTGGATTAATTTTAAAAGAATCACCTGTAATAGGGTTAAAAATCAATCCATTTTCACTGACTGCAATATCTCTTATTATTTTCATTGTACCGTTTTTTAATAATATGATACAATATTAAGACATTTAGTGTTTGAAATTAAATAAAATAGACCAAATAAAGCTTTTTACCCCTGTTTTTGTATATTATGCGTATGAATAAAAAAAGCTGACAACTGTCAGCTTTTTTTGTAATAAATTATTGTTATTCAATTAAATTTTCCCTGTAGTCAACGTATTCCTGCTTACCATCCAACTTCGATTTTTTGTCGATATAATAGTAAATATTTAATACGGCCATATCTCGAAGAAAGTCAATTTTTACTATGGAAACATGATGAACATTTAAACCGGTTCTTGCTTTTAAATCAGCAATCAATTCTTCTTGTTTTTCGGGCTGTATCAATTCAATTTTTTCATAATTAACTAACTTAGAAAACTCTCTTCGCATCAATAAATTACCATCGAGTAAAAAGGTAAATACAATCAATATAGTGTTTATAATTGCCAGATCTAAAAAATCGAGCTGTACGGCACTTATTAATCCTACTGCAATTACAATAAAAAGGTAAGTCATATCTTTCATAGAAATACCTTCGGTTCTGTATCTTAGCATCGAAAATACTGCAAATAAACCAAAGGCAGCTCCCATCGATATTTTGATTTTATTAAGCAAAAACGTAAGCAGAAAGATGGCTATGTTAAAGAGAAAATATGTAAAAAACACATCCTGTTTATGATAGTTAGGGTAATATATCAAACGAACTATAATAAAGACTGTAATCAAGTTGATTAATAAAGAAATAAAAAACGTTTTATTTACTTCCACTTCATTATTTACATAATCCTTATCATCTTTCTTTTTCTTATCTTTCTTTTTATCCGTAGTTGTATTATCCTCAACATGAACACTCTCTGTGCTTAATGAATTTGTAGAAAAAGCATCCTGTGCCATTGCAACGCTATATGGCATTGAAAATAAGATTAAAATCAATGCAAAAAGGTATGTTTTAAATTTTCCCATAACAGATTTTATTTAAAGTTATTAAATTTGGTTTAAAGTTATTCATTCTTATGTTTTTATATAAAAAAATCACGCCATAACAATACTTGCTTATCGAAGCCTGTTTGATATGATATTGATGCATTAACTGTGCAAAAAATGATTTTGAGCTTTTGTTCTGTTTTAATTCGGCAATTACAATTTCAGGAATCGACTTTTCAATATCCCCCTGCTTAAAAAACAAATTGGTGTCAATCGTTAATCTTTCAGGTAAATTTTTGTTTACCAAAGTTATGCGGGTATAATTTCCCCACAGAACCGGCATCAGTTGATCTCCCTTTAAATGTGTTTTTTCAAAAAGAAAATCTTCTGATTTTCCCGAAATATTAAAATCAACTTGTTTAAGTTTAATACGTTCTTTTATTGTACGTCCTTTATTATTTTTATTTTTTATCTCAAAAAAATGGAGAGCTGATTCAACATAAATACGATGCCTTACTTTATTGCGATTCGTTTTGCCTCTTTGATGATCGTTAAAAAACTTAAAATCAGCGGTATCATAATATAAGGTTTCGTATTTATTTTGTCTGATTCCGTTAATATCAAGCATATAGAAATCATCAGTCAATTGTTCGAGAAAAAATGGAAGCTGATCAGCCCTGAATATAAACTTGGTATCGGATCTATTCATAAGCTTAACGCTATCCATCTCTTTCAGCGTAATAGGATCAAATTTTTCGAGTATTTTACTTAATTCTTCCATCGTAATAACTAACGTGCTGAATAAATATATTTTTTTATTGCTATTAGCTTTTTATTGCCATCTATCGTTCTCTTTTCGGTTTTAAAACCTTTGTTGTTATATAAAAAAACAGATTGCCTGTATATTGCCCCTGTGTTATCATATTCGGTTTCCATTACTTTATCATCATTGGCATTATAACCATACGTGGTTTTTATTGTCTTTTTATCCTTATCGCTGTATTCCGTTTTCTCAATTTTATTCTTTTTAGCATCGTACTTATTAATCTCCTTAAACTTAATGCTTCCATCCCTGTTAAATTCAGTTTGTTCAACAATATTTCCATTCTTATCATATACGGTATATGAATCTTTATATGAAATATCTTTTCCATTTTCTGTAACTGAAATAGTACATAATTCTGATACAATTTTATTGTTACGAATATCTTTTTTGCTTTGTGCTGATACAGAAACTGTAAACAAAATAATAAGGCTTAGTAAAGTATAAAAACTGATTGATTTCATTTGTAATTGTTTTTTTAATTTTTAATTAATTAATTTACAAAAATAATAAATATTAAGTTATAATTCGCTTTTAGTATAGGTAAGAATTAATATAAACACAACAATATTTTTTAAATTAAACTTACATTTTATTTTTGAATAATCAATTTCTTTAGTTTATTATGATACTTAA
>CAIZXK010000689.1 GCA_903936865.1 uncultured Bacteroidales bacterium
ATTGTATATAAAAAGAAAGCAATTTATCAATAATTATTTTATTATTATGCTCATTTTCAACTAGAAATCTAGCATTTTTGGTAATTTTCCTTCTTAAGTTTCCATCAGAAATAGCTTCAATTATTGCGAATTTATATTCGACAGCTGTATTTGCAATCAAAATATTTTCTTTATTTGAATAATTTATTCCTTCAGCTCCTATTTTAGTAGTTATCACCACTTTACCTAATGCCATTGCTTCAATTATTTTTATTCTGATTCCACTTCCCGAAAACAAGGGAACTATCATTATTCCTTTGGATTGAATAAAATCCCTTGCATTTTCAACTTCTCCAATTACCTGAACATTAGTAAATTTTGTTTCAAATAACCATTTAGGCATTGATCTTCCTGCAAGGTAAAAATTAAGTTCAGGCATTTCGCTAAGAACTAATTGCCATACATTTTCCAAAAACCATATTATTCCATCCTGATTTGGAATCCAATTCATAGCACCTATATGAAAAAGTTCTGTATTTGATTGTTCAAATTTAAATGTATAATCTTCTATATCAATGCCAAATGGTAATTCGATAATTGGTAATAAAGGAGCATTGCTCAGAAAAAAAACTGCATCCTTTTTGGTAATTGCTGCCAATCCATCAAATTTATTTATTGCTGATAATTCATAAGTTTTTAATGTTTTAGCAAGATGTTTTATATATAACTTTTTGAAAGGGTTTTTCGTTTCCAATGCTACTCTATCCCATATAAGATGCTCAATATTATGTGCTCTCAATATAATTTTTGCTTTTGAAAAATTTCTGATAATTTCAATATAAGGAGCCAAAAATAAAGTTTCCAATTGGATAATATCATAAGATTCATTAGATAATACCTCAATTATTTTATCAGCAAAATCTTTTGAAACAAACCGCTGAACATGATAAGACTTTGTAGAAAATAAATTTAAAAAAGCATGAAAAGGATTAACTTTTAAGTCGATAAAAACAGATTCAAAATTTGTAGATTCAATATACCAATCGGGTAATTCATTTTGATTTATTTTATTTTTGAAACTACTTATTGCCAAAACCTTAACATTACAACCTGCTGTTAATAAGCCCATCGTAATGCTATGCATTGCAATTGAACCACCTTCGTGAGGTGGATACGGAGGTTTATTGCAAATCTGGAGTATTTTCATTTTTTAGTTCTGACAAAATATTTTTTAAAAAATCTTTTCCAGGCATCTCCATCAAAAACAGGTGAATCAGTAGTTGCTTTAAAAGTAAGTAAAATTCCTATAGGCAAAAAAATCAGAGAAGACAACCACATTCCCTGAAAAGCTTCAAAAACACCTTCACGGGATGATTTTTCACCAATCATGGAAAGTATGTGAAAAATAACAAAAAACAAAACTGACATTACAACAGGCAATCCAAATCCTCCTTTTCTGATAATTGCTCCCAAAGGTGCACCAATAAAAAACAAAATCAAACATGCAAAAGATAATGTAAATTTCCGATGCCATTCAATATCATATCGTCTTATATATTCTTCTCTGTCATCAAAGTCTATTTTCCAATAATCAATATCAGATTTTACACTTTGAAGAGATGGTAGAATATTTTCAATAATTTTTGCACGAACTTCTTTTGGAAAATTTAATAAAAAATTATTTCTAAATTTTGGAAAAGTATCGCTATTAACTTTTAATGTAGTATCATAATGAATAGATAGACCATAAAATCTATTTTTATACATTTTATAAAAATCAATTTTCTTGGTATTCAACTCTTGAATCAGAGTATCCTCAGCTTTAATAAGTTGATTTAAATTAAGCATTTGGAAATGATTTTTAAAAAGTTCTTCATTTGTTTTTGAAAAAGCAAATGCTGATAAGTCAAACCTACGGAACTGTTCCGTAAAACTTGTGCGTGTCATTGGTCTGTTTTGTATTTTTTCAGTGGAAGTTAAATCTTCATCATAATTAAAACCATCATATAATGAAAAAAACAAAAACCTATTATCTGAAGTAAGCTCCATCTTGCCTGATTTAGCAATGGTGAGATTTGTATTTCCTGTCCTTTTAGTATGATTATAAATCATTACGTTATGCAATGTTTTTCCATCACTTTCCTTTTTACCTATTTTAATTATGTAACCATCAATACCATTGTAAAAAACTCCTTCCTGAATATTTACTGTTGGTTTTTTCGACTGAACATCATAAAGTAAAGACTTGAACTTCAAATTTGCAAAAGGCATTACATTATTTGAAAAATAAAATGCAATACCACTAATAATCACTGACATTATTATTAATGGTTTCATAATTGATCTAAGCGAAATTCCGGCAGCCTTTATCGCTGTTAATTCGTATTTCTCACCTAAATTCCCAAAAGTCATAAGCGAAGACAACAAAATGGCCAAAGGCAATGCCATAGGAACAAAAGTAGCTGAAGCATACAACATTAATTGAGCTATAATATACCATTCCAACCCTTTGCCAACAAAATCATCAATATATTTCCAGAGAAACTGCATTAAAAGGATAAATAAGGCAATGAAAAAGGTCATTACCAATGGACCCAAATAAAGCTTAATAACTAATAGATATATTTTTTTCACTTATATATTTTTATAATGCAAACCTACAAAATTTTACATTATAATTATCTTAAAAAATCTTATTTAGCTAAAATTTCAGCTATTTTCAGCTGTTTATTTTTAATTATTTATTTGTCAGATAGAACTCTCCATATAAACATCCTCCTATTTGTGAATATTTTCTCATGGCTCGCTTCATTTTATTTCAATAATTTCATGATAAAATCAACACATTATATACTTTACCAGCAATTTAGTCTGATTTTACTCCTATAAAGGGAATTATGGAAATTGTTAAAAAGGGATTTCTTAAAATTGTTTTTCTTCTTCCTAATAGCTGTAAAAACAATAATGAAAAGGACTATTACATATTAAAATCCTCTGCCAAATGACATTAAAGTTTGTTTAATGTCATTTGGCAGAGGATTTACGGGACTTCAAAAAATTCTTTTGATTTTTTGGATTTTCTCAAATTTGTATTGAATCCGAATATTATTCTTCTGTTTTCTTTTTATGCTTAACGATTTTACCATCTATTACAAAAAGAATGGATTCTGCAATGTTAGTAGAATAAGCGGCTATTCGCTCCAGTAAATTTACAATAATCATAATATTGGTTGCAATTACAATAACCTCTTTCTGTTGCATCATTTCTTCAATTATTTTTTCTGAAATTTTATGGCAACTATCTTTAATAATTCTGGCATTTTTAAATATATCGGTTGCCAATATTGGTTGCTGAGTTTTAATTAACTGATCTACATCCTTTGAAAGCATTACTATTTGATTAGCAACTTCTGTAACACCTAATTCTTTAGAGAAATTAGTATAATCACACAAAGAATCAATTCTCTTTGCAATATTAACCGCATGATCACCAATACGTTCCAGATCGTTGTTTATTTTCAAGGAAGAAATAATATATCTTAAATCGGTAGCAACGGGTTGTTGTAACGCAAATATTTTCTGGCAAAGTTTATCTATTTTCACATCCAGTTTATCTACTTTATGATCATTTTCGATAACATTATTTGCTAGTTCTAAGTCACAATTATTTAAAGCAAGAATTGCATTGCCAACTTGCTCATGAACTAAATTACTCATTTTCAAAACTCTTTCAATAAGTTTTTCGAGTTCATTGTCAAATATTCTGTATTTTTCCATTTCTGTCATATTAATAAATATTGCGACAAAATTAACCAAATCTTCCGGAAATATAATCTTCGGTTTGTTTTTTGTCTGGATTAGTAAATATTTTTTTTGTTTTACCGTATTCTATTAGTTCACCTAAATAGAAAAAAGCAGTTTCATCACTCACTCTTGCTGCTTGTTGCATATTATGAGTAACAATAACTATGGTAAATTTTTCCTTCAAGGAATGTATTAATTCTTCAATTTTTGAAGTTGAAATAGGATCCAAAGCACTTGCTGGCTCATCCATCAAAATCACTTCAGGATTTACTGCCAACGTGCGAGCAATACACAAACGTTGCTGTTGTCCGCCTGATAAACCCAGCGCAGAATCATGTAAGCGATCTTTTACTTCATCCCAGATGGCAGCATTACATAATGAATTTTCAACAATTTCATTTAATTCATTTTTATTGTTTATACCATTTATACGTGAGCCATAAGCTACATTCTCATAAATAGATTTGGCGAATGGATTTGATTTCTGAAAAACCATCCCTACTTTTTTACGAAGATTTACCACATCAATATTCTTATCATAGATATTGATACCATCAATCAATATATTTCCTTCAATTTTAACAGTATCAATCAAATCATTCATTCTGTTCAAACTTCTCAGGAAAGTAGATTTTCCACAACCCGATGGTCCTATAAGTGCAGTAACTTTATTTTCTGGTATTTCAATGGAAACATTATTTAATGCCATCTTGCTTCCATAATGCAAATACATATTTTCTGTATGAATTTTTATACTCTTCATTATACTATTTTTTAAGCGATACGTTTTTTTCTAATTCTATATCTTAATATGATTGCTACAAAATTGAGTGAAAAAGTGAGCAATAGTAAGACTAACGTGGTACCAAACTGAATTGGTAACGTTTGATCAACATTGGCAGATTGAGTAGCCATTATATAGATATGATAGCCCAAAACCATGAACTGATCACTGAGTGAACCCGGTAAAGTTGCCAGATAATAAGCTGCACCTGTAAACAGAATTGGAGCAACCTCTCCTGCCCCTCTGCTAACAGCCAAAATGGTTCCGGTCATTATTCCCGACATAGATCCAGGTAATACAACTTTACGTATGGTTTGCCATTTTGTAGCACCCAATGCCAGA
>CAIZXK010000690.1 GCA_903936865.1 uncultured Bacteroidales bacterium
AATGTTTTTAATTTTAAAATAAAATCTGTTGGTCAGTTTTTTAATGATTGTTTTTCAATGGTTACTAATTTGCATTACATTATAAACCAATTTCAATAAATTGGTATCACAGCAAGAAATCTATAAAAATTAAAAAATATAGCCAAACTCAAAATATTTATAAATTAAATATATACACTATCCATTCAACCAATCTTTAAACTTAACAACTTTATCGAGACTTACAAAAACTTCTTCTTTTCTGGAAGGCAATAATTCTAATTTCAATCTACTTTTCGGAAATACATGTACATTGGCTATAGATTTCATTTTCAGTAGATATTGGCGGTTTATTCTAAAAAACTGTTGAGGATCAAGTAATGCAATCAATTGATCGAGACTATAATCAATCGGGTATTCCATATTATCATTGGTTACCATAAAAGTTATACTCGATTGAGAGAAAAAATAAGCAATATCTGATATCTCAAATGATTTGATTTTGGTTCCTATCGTTATCGAAAAACGATTTTTATAAGTTGGTACTTTTTTATTTATTAAATCGTAAAGTGATTGCATATCAACGGTAGAAGTTGAATTGTTTTTATTCCAGTCCTGATATTTTAATATGGCTTTATTAAGATCGTCCTGAGAAATTGGCTTCAATAAATAATCTATACTTTTTAGTTTAAATGCTTTAATTGCATATTCATCAAAAGCTGTTGTAAAAATAATGGGTGATTTTACTTCAACTTTCTCAAAAATTGCAAAACTCAAATCATCTTCCAGATGAATGTCTAGAAAAATTAAATCGGGTTCCGGATTTGACTTAAACCAACTAATTGCTTCTTCAACAGATTCAATTTTCGCTAAAATATTAATACTTTCATCAAATTGTTTTATCATACTTTCCAAACGGCGAGCGGCCAATTCTTCATCTTCTAAAATTATTATGTTCATGTTATTAGATTTTTTTATAATAAAGGTATTATTGCTTCAAATTTATCATTTTCTATTCCATAACTTATCTTTTTATCAGTAAGATAACCATATCGGGTTTCAATATTTTTAATCCGACTCCAGTTGATTCAATTCGGTTTTCACGGATTTGTAAATTATTAATAACATGCAGATAATCATCATTATCAATGTATATATCAATTAATAATTTATTTTTCTTTGAAAAAGTATTATGCTTTATCGCATTTTCTATTAACAATTGCAATGCAATGGGTGGTAATTGCATGCATAACTTATCTTCCGGCAAATTTATTTTTATTTTCAGTTTATCCATAAATCTGATTTCGAGAAGATATACATACGATTTAAGAAAATTTACTTCAGTTTCAAGACTTACTAAATCTTTTTCTTTGTTTTCCAATACATAACGATACACTTTTGAAAGCTGTTCTGTAAAAAGTTCGGCTGTTTCGGGTTCCAGCTTAATTAGTGAAATCAAAACATTAAGACTATTAAAAAGAAAATGAGGATTTACTTGATTTTTAAGCATTTCAAACTGCGATTGCAGATTTTCTTTTTGCAACTGCAATAGTTGTGTTTTCGCATTGGTAAGCTGAAGTGTTCGTTCTTCAATTTTATTCTCAAGATCAATATTTATATTTTGAAGAATTTCTTTCGATTTGCGAAGTTCTTCTTCTGTCTTCAATCTATTGGTAATATCTCTTATAATACCCACGCCATTCCATTTTTCCTTGATGCTGAATGAAGAAAGGGATAGTTCATAGTTAAATTCTGTTCCATCTTTTCGAATGGCAATAAATTCCAATGTCTTTTGTTTAGGAAGTGTCAATTCTCCAATAGCATATTGCATTAATTTTGAACGATATTCATTTCTTAATCTTAATGGTGTAATTATATCATGCAAATCTTTTAAAATCACTTCATTTGATTTATATCCAAAAATCTTTTCAGATGCATCATTCCAATATGTAATTTGTCCTAAATGATTTATCATAAGTATGGCATCCATAGCACTTGAAGTCAAAGTTCTGAACTTTTCTTCACTTTCCTTTAATAATAATTCAGCTTTTTTTCGTTCCGAAATATCTCTGATATAGGTTTGTGTGGCAATTTTTCCATTAAAAGTGATAATGCTGTTATTAAATTCAACGGGTTTATTATTTCCCCATTTATCAACAAGAACCGTTTCGTAAATGGAAGGCACCTCTTTTCCTTCCTGACGTTGAGTGTAATACTGCAATATTTTTGGCTTTTCATTTTCGTTTAAATAATTAAGAAAAGGAGTATCTATCATTAAATCGGCATTATATCCAAGTATTTTGGCCATCATCTGATTGATAAATCTTACATATCCATCCTGAAGTATAACTATCCCATCATTTGCTTTCTCTACCAATGCTTTATACTTCTCTTCACTTTCCCGGATTATTTGTTCTGCATGTATTTTCTGACTTTGATCCCTAAGAATGATAAAAGCAGCCGGCTCTCCATTAAACTCGATAGTTGTACTGTTTAATTCCATATAAAGCAAACTTCCATCTTTTCGGATTCCTTTAGCATTGTATATCAACGGGAAATTTTCGCCTCTCATTCGTCTGGTATGCACATCAATCATAAGCTGGCGATCATCCTCTGTAACCATATCCAGAAATCCCATACCCAAAAGTTCTTTTTCAGAATAACCGCTCATTTCGCAGAAAGCAGGATTTACAAGTTGATATTTACCTTTTTGAGTTATTATTATTCCATCAGTTGCCTTGTTTATCAGGTTTCTGTATTTTTCTTCGCTTGCTTTATAAGCTTCTTCAGCTTTCTTTCGTTCATTAATATTACGTGAAACTCCCAGTATTTCTTTGATTTCATTATTTTTATCCAGAATAAACGAAGCAACAAGTTCTATCCAAACCGTGGAACCATTTTTACACCATTGTTCCAACTCCCCTATTAATATATTGGATTGTTTTCCATCATAATAATCTTTCATCATCGTTTCGAGCAATTGATTTGCTTTTCGATTTGATTCGGGGGTAAGAGAATCTTCAACTGATTGTAACATTACTTCTTCGGGTGTAAATCCTCTTAATTTAAATACAGATGGACTTACATAAGTAAATTTTCGGGTTTTCATATTCAATACCCAAACTACATCGTGCATGTTTTCGTTGAGTAATTGGAATTTTTCTTCATTTTCCTTTATAATCTTCTCGTTTTCATATATAGAAGCCAACCTTTTGTTATTTAGAAATGCAATTCCTCCACCCATCAGAAAGGTTTCTAAATAAATGAAATTGTATTTTGTAAATAAAGCCCAGTTGATGTTTTGTAAATCGCTTAATAGAACAATTGAAGAATAAATAGCAATATAAAGCAAGCAGTTGATAATCATTTCAAAAAATCCAAACGGAACAAATAATAACCAGGCAATTATAATAAAATTAAGTCCAAACCAATACGGACTGTTTAATCCTCCGGTATAATAAGCTAAAAAAGAAGAATATAAGACTGATATATAAAAACCTGATATTAAAAGCAATTTGATAAATCTTCTTTTATTATTTAATGATGCAACCAGCAAACTGGCAATATAGAACAATATGCAGGCTAACCGAAGAAAAAAGACGGATTGTTTGTTGCTGATATTTATGGTATGATCGATAAAATGCCAGCTGGCAACAATTAGCAATCCAATTATGGTAATGGTTGTAAATGCCAATTTCAGATGACTTTCCCTAAATCTGATAAAATCAGCGTTTGAGTCGATTTTATTTAACTTACGAAACAGATTTTCTTTTTTTCTGACCATATATTTCTCTTCAAATTTATTATTTAATACAATCAATTACAACAAATGGAACATTCATTTGCAAATCTGATTCCATTGCTAATTCATTCAATCTATTTTTTGTTTGTTCGAGCAGATAATCAGCACAATTAGTTGGTTGAAGCAAATTAATCCAGGTATTAAGAAAATTATTTTTAATAAAATAATGTTTTAGAAAAGCATCCCCATCCATAAATTTCATAACAAATTGTTCTTCGTAAACATTTCTGATATTAAAACCAGATTGGCTGATCATTTCTATGTTTTCTTTAATACTTTTTCTTTTCTGATTAATATGGCTTATAAGATATTCTATAACAAAATATTTTTCTTCCTTCAATAATATTTCGGTTAAAGTTTCGTAAAACAAAGCAAAAGTTCCCGGCAAATTGGCAGTAATAATCAATTGTGCTCCTAATGCTGCCGTTCGATAGCATTCTTTTAATACAAGAGTTGGATTCTCAGCATTGTTTATACCGTTGTTTGATACAATCAGGTTGAAAAAATTATCATCAAAAGGCATTTCTTCCGATTTGCAATCGAACAACTTAATATTATTCAATTGCATAAATTCTGTTTTCTCTTTTAAACGCACAATGGCTGTTTCCCATGGATCAATACCATAAAATTCGGAAGTTTCCCCTAAACGCTGTGCTATTTCTATTAATGGAAAACCAGTTCCACTACCAATATCCAATACCTTGATATTCTTTTTGTAATTAACGATTTCCAGTAATTTTAAACCAAAAGGAGCCGACCATAAAGGGAGTTCATCCCAAACAGAAGTATATGCTTTTTCGTTTCTGTTAGGATAGAAATAATCTGATTTAATGTTATTCTTAGCAGTCTGATTTATTGTAGTAAGCATTTTTTTTTACAAAGTTATAAAACTTTAAATTCTAATTTAAATAAATATTTCTAAATACTGGTTTTTGATTATTAAATAACTGGTAGCGGTTACTGAAACATTATTTTTTAAAGTGGGAAAAAATTCTATCACCATACAAAGCAACAAAATCACAACTTGGTGCAGATCCGCATTTCCTGCATTGTAAGTCATAAGCAGAATTAATGGTTCCACAATTGCTGCATGAATGAAGTGCAGCCATTTCTTCAAACCATTTCATCATACCATTGGTTTTCAGGAATTCATTATGCTCCCATAATTCTATACGATGAGGTTTTTCTTTCTGGAAATCTTACAAAGCCTTGCATGGATATTCATGACAATCAATACAAAAATCAATTCCTTTATCAACCGAACAAGGTACAAACTTACATGATTTGCAATATAGACTTTTTTGATCGGAACGACAACCCTTACAATTAAGGTCTTCAACTTTTACTCCTATTTTTAAGGCAAGTTTCTCTATTTTTGAAGAATCTTCTTTAGTGCCAATATATAAAATACATGTCGGACAGCAAATTCCACATACACCAGCCAGATTCTTACTTGTTTCTATTTCCATAATTATTGAATTTTATAACTAACTGTTACTTCAACATTTCCTTTAATCATAGCCCAAACCGGACAGATAGAATCTTCTGATAATTCAATTGCTTTTTCAACTTCATTAGCAATTACATCTTTTGAAGTAATTTGTATTTCCAGGTTTATATATTCAAAACAGGTAGGGTGCTGATTTTTGCGTACACCTTTTGCATTTATTGTAAAAACTTCAATATTGCGATTCATTTTGCGAAGCAGCAGTAATACTGAACTTCCCAAGCAGGAGGATAAACTCAACAGAAATAATTCAAGTGAGGTATGCCCCAGATTATCACCATGAGGTGGTATATAATCAATTGATACTTGCTCTTTTCCTATTGCATTGCCTATGAAATGCAATTTGTTATTTACCAGATTTAGTTGAACATTGAGTTCGTTTACTATTATGTTTTGATTATTCATACAATTGATTATTAAATGATACTGTTAATATATTCAATAAAAGATTTTTATAAATGCAAAAATATATTTGAATATTTATTTGAAGAAAACGAATTTATTGAATAGGCATTTAGTAATGCTATATAACGATTATCAGGTATTGAATAAAAAAAAGGAAGAAATATTTGACTTGAAAAGACATGAAAATAGAATTATTCAATACATTTGCATGATAAATTGTGAATCAGAAAAAATAAAAATACAGTAGTTGATATAAAATAAAACAATAAAAAAATGAGTACTAAAGAAATAAGTGTTGTTGGAAATGTAATAAGAGATAAAGTTTTAAAATATGAGGTGCATATTATTGCAATTATTCTTCTTGTTTTAGTTATTAAATATACTAAAATACCTTTTTCAGGAACTATAAATCTTCTTGTTTTATCTGTAATTGCAATTATTTATTTCTTTTCAGCCTTTCAGGAAAATAAAGAAGTGAATGTTACACCTACAGATCAATTTTTTATAAAATTATGTGGAATTTCAAGTTCAATTACAATTATCGGAATCTTATTTGCATCCCAAAAATATCCGGGTGATGGTAATATGCTGTTTATTGGTGCATTCACATTAATATTGACGTTGGGTTATATTATAATTCAAAAGAATAATAGAGTGGAATTTAATATATTTGGTAAATTTCTTTTATACCGCATTATTACGCTGATATTAATTTCTTTGGGAATGTTTTTGGATAAAATCATCTAACTCGAGTAGATTAATCTATTTTTAGGAATCAAGAATTATTAACTTTTAATAGATATTGTAGTAAATGAGAGTTATATTACTAAAATATTTTAAAATAATTTATAATAGCAAATCTTTATCAAAAGCATTTATGATATTGATTACAGGTATAGTATGCTTTATTTTTTATTTTTATTCTGAT
>CAIZXK010000691.1 GCA_903936865.1 uncultured Bacteroidales bacterium
GCTGCTGTAGTAGGTGATACTGTTGGCGATCCTTTTAAAGATACTTCATCAGTAGCTTTGAATCCTATCATTAAATTTACTACTTTATTTGGATTACTCGCAATGGAAATAGCTATTTCCGAAGCTTTCAGACCAGTAGCACATTATGTTGGAATCGTATTCTTAGCTATCGCTTTATATTTTGTTTATCGCTCATTCTACAAAATGAGAATTAAACAATAAGTAAGTGTTTCATATAATAACAAAAGAGGCTGGGAATATTCTCAGCCTCTTTTGTTTAATGTTCAGAAAATTGAAATTTAAAACATAAATGCATTTTTACAAACTCATAATTCAGAAAACAAGATTTAGTTTGTTGTTGAGCAAAAGCATCAGGGAGCCATTCTGTTTATCCGCCAGGTTTTATTATCCTTGCTGCAATATTTAATGCGATCGTGTAATCGGTTCTCCCTCCCCTGCCAGAATTCTATTCTACGAGGAATTACAAGGTATCCGCCCCAATGTTCAGGTCGGTTTATTGGTTTTTCACCTTGTTTTTTCACAAACATCTGCTTCATCATTTCCAAAAAACTTCTGTCAGGAATAGTTGCACTCTGTTCCGAAATGCAGGCACTTATCTGGCTTTCGCGAGGACGTGATTCAAAATACTCATCCGATTCCTTTTTACTTAGCTTTACCGCTTCGCCTTCAATCCTTACTTGCCGTTCCAACTCTTTCCAGAAAAAAACCAAAGCCACTCCAGAATTCTTTTTGATATGTTTGCCTTTTCTACTATCGTAATTTGTATAAAAAACAAAACCTTTTTCGTCGAATCCCTTTAAAAGAACAATTCTGGCTGTGGGAAAACCTTTGGTGGAAATGGTAGCTAATGTCATGGCTGTGGGTTCTTCTACCTCAGCACTTATGGCTTCATTTAACCACAATCCAAATTGTTTATATGGATTGGAATCAATATTACTTTCGATAAGTTGGAATTTTTTATAATCTTTGCGTATTTTTGCAATGTCGTCGTGCATATCAATTTTTTTTACAAAAATACAATAACAATGCAGAAAATTAAAAGTTTAATTTCAGTTTTATTCATATTATTCATTTCAGGCACCTCCAACAGCCAAACATCAGCCTTAATGTATAACGAGGCTTCCGGGTTGATGAAGCAAAAGAAATATACCGAAGCTATCGTTATTTACAATAAGATAATCGATAAAAGCCCGTTTTACTATGAAGCTTATGCCGACAGAGGATATTGCTATTTTAATCTTGGTAAAAAAGCCGAAGCCATAAAAGATTACCATACTTCCATTACAAAAAACAAGGATTACTATCTGGTTTATTATTACAGAGGAATTTATTATACCGATCAAAAAGAGGATGCTTCCGCAATAAATGATTTTAATAAAGCCATCAGCATCAAGCCTAATTTCCCTGAAGTATTTGCCAAAAGAGCCCGGGCTTTTGAGATGAATAATGAGCTGGATAAAGCCATTGCAGATTATAACAAATCAATAGAATACGATAAAAATAATGCTGAATTTTACTTTATGCGGGGAAATATTTTCTATAAACAAAAGAAAATTACCGAAGCAGAGAAAGATTTTACTAAAGCAATTTCTCTCAAAAACGATTTTACTGAGGCTTACCATCAGCGTTCGAAATTATACTGGCAACAAGCCAAACCATTTTTAGCCATCAACGATTTAAGCAAACTAATTACTTTAAATTATAACCTTAAAGAAGTATTGACAGAAAGGGGAAATGCTTTTTTGCAGATTAAGAAATACACGGAAGCCTTACAGGATTTCAACAGGTTAACAGAAGAATTAAAAGTTAAAGATGCAGCTATTTATATTAAAAAAGCCAATTGCAATACTGCGTTGGGAAATACCGATTTAGCTTTAAAAGATTATACAAAAGTGATTAATCTGGACAGAAGCAACGAAGAAGCTTTAATCAAAAGAGCTGATTTATATGTAAAAACAAATAAAACACCATTGGCAATTGCCGATTTTCGAAGGGTGTTAACGATAAATCCTAAAAATCCGGATGCTTACATTGGACGTGCCAAAATGTATATCAATCAGAAAAGATATGATCTGGCACTGGACGATTTAAATGAAAGTATTAAGATACAACCAAGTGGAGAAGCCTATTTTTGGAGAGGAGCTGTTAAAAGTATAAAAAATGACAGAAAAGGCGCCTGTTCCGATTTAAAAACTTCCGCTACTATGGGCTATGAAGATGCAAAAGCAAGGGTTGAAGAGTTGTGTCCTTAAAAGAGAGTAAAGATTATTTTGTCTAAACGCAAAATTTATCTTTTTAACTTTACATCTATCTGAAATAATAGCACTTGTAAAACATTTATTTGTAACATTACCTTTTGAATCAATTACAAAACTTAAAAACTCGTCTTTTGAAAATTGAACTGTCGTCCTAATAATTCAATTTTAGATTGAAATATATTAAAATAAATGGATTATAAAATTGCTATTTCGAGGAAGATATTTTTAAAACACACATAAATAATACAATAGAGTTTATTTTGTAATTTTCGAAAGTAATTTATCTAAAGCGATATAATCAGTATCTTTAGAAATAATTTTTTTATTTTTATTTAAAACTAAAATATAGGGAACTCTTATTTCAAATGATTCATTTTTAAACTGATCTCTGAGATAAGATTCAAATATTGACCAATCATTAGTTTCTTCTGTAATCTTATAAATACTTGTATCTAAAGCATAGGTCTGAATAAAATACTTTAGTTTAAATAATTCACTCTGGGTTTCTTTCAGATCGTCTGAAATTGAGATAATGGCAAAAGTTGTTGTTTTTTGATACTTTTCGATTACATCTCTATAAGCTAAATCTAACATCCTATTACAACCTTTGCACCATGATGCCCAGAATATCAAACATGTAACTTCCTTTCTTGATAAAAGTTCATCCAAATATCCAGAAGCGAAATTTTGAATATTGATTTTCGAATATTGATTTACCGTATCTATTTTGCCAATATCATTTATGTTAAAACCGGAAAATTCTTTTACAAAAACAGTATCAGTACTTTTTGTTGAAGTTTTGTTATTATTATGATTTGTGCAAGCAAAAAACAATAAAGTTAAAAACATTAGCAAAATTGTTTTTCTCATTTTTTCAAGATTTAAATTGTAAAGAGATTCACAGTGCAAACTTAATGTTTTCTTTAACATCAAAGATAAAAACCGTATTTATTCCTTCACAAATTTCCCGCTTATTACTTTGCCATTTCTATTTTACAATTCCATGTTTCTGATTATGTGTATTTACTGCATTTTGTATAGTATAAATTTAAAACTATTTGTTCCAAAGCGATATGGAAGCTTGTGTTTCATTAGGTTATTATGTAAATTTAATACGGGATGATGGAAAAGAGTTTACATTTGCTCTTTCATTAAAAGGAATGCTATCAATTTTGAAAAACTTTGATTTTGTGCAGATTAACAAAAGCACTATCGTGTCAAAACTTAAAGTAAAGGATATTAAAAACAATGAAATGCATACATTTAGCAATAACAAAAATGCTACTTCTGATTTTTTCAAAATCTAATAATGACGGATTTGCCGATTAAAAACTTCAAATAAAAAGCCGGAACTGTATATACAATTCCGGCTTTTAATATACAATATTCAATATTACTTATATTCCAAAACTAATTGATCCGAAGTATTGATAAATAACACTTAAAAATCCAACTGCAAAAATACCCAAAACACATATAATCAACGCAACTTTGGCAGGAGCATCGGTTTTGAAATACGCAATGGGATTATCACTTTTATTGATAAACATAGCTTTTATTACCAATAAATAATAATACAAAGATATGGTTGCATTTAAAACAGCAATAAAAACCAGCCAGTAATAACCTGAAGAAGCTGCAGCTGTAAATAGGAAGAATTTACCAAAATAACCTGCAACCGGTGGAATTCCAGCCAATGAGAATAACGAAAGCATCATTATCAAACTAAGCTTTGGATTTGTATGATATAATCCATTATAATCATCCATATGTTCTTTTCTGGTCTGATAATAAATTACTGAAACCACACCGAAAGCTCCTAAATTAGAGAAAATATAAACGAAAATAAAATAGATAACAGACGTCATACCTGTAATGTTTGCACCTATCATACCAAGCAATATAAAACCTGCTTGAGCAATGGATGAAAATGCCAGGAAACGCTTCATATTCTGCTGACGAATTGCAAAAAGGTTACCTATAGTCATTGTTAACACAGCAATTGCATATAGTAATGGTTGCCATATAAAAGCAATGGTTTTAAAAACCGAAAACAAGACAATGATTAAAATAAAGGCAGATGCACCTTTTGAAATTACAGATAAATAAGATGTTACATTAACAGGAGCTCCTTCATACACATCGGCTGTCCATAAATGGAAAGGAACCAATGAAATTTTGAAAGCCATACCTGAAAAGAAAAAGATAAAAGCCAATGTTTGTAAGGAATTATTTGTATAGTTGGCTCCAACTATATCAAAATAAGTAGAACCCGTGGTGCCATATATCAGCGAAATTCCAAACAATAAAACAGCAGAGGATAGTGCAGCTGATAATATAAGTTTAACCCCTGCTTCCGCTGAATTGGTCCTTAATCTATCATAAGCAGCCAAAGCAGCCATTGGAATGGTAGCTAATTCGAGTCCGAGATATAACATCAGAAAACTTCCGGATGAAATCATAAACTGCATTCCCAGCAAAGTTGAAAAAATCAGTAAGAAAAATTCGCTGATTTTTATTTTGTTTTCATCTTCCTTTAACCATTTAACAGATTGAAATAGAACAACCAATACACCTAAATTAAGTATATTTTTCATGGTAAGCTGCAAAGCAGTTGTTTGATACATTCCACCAAACAAACTACCTGAAGTTGATGGTAAAAATCCAATTATCAGATTAAATGCAAATAGTCCGATTGCAATTGGAATTATTTTGTGTTTGCTCTTCTCACTTATAAAAAGTTCAGCAATTAAAAGAATTAGTGTAACTATAGTTAAAACTAATTCGTGACGCATTATTAAAAAATTTTCTAAATTCATGTTCTGCAAATATATACTATAATGAATTTCTGTTAATTAACCTGGAATTACCATTGAAAGTTTATCAATTATTGGTTGTAAGCTGTCTCCAATCATTGTCGATAACCAAAATGGAGCCAACCCAATTGCAGCTATTGCAATTATGAGTGTAACGGTTGATATTCGTTCAAACCATTTAGCATCATCCAGATGAAGGAAATGATCATTCTTAATGGGACCGAAAAGCAAAGCTCCAACCACACGTAGAATATAAACAGCTGTAATTACAATTGAAGATACTGCAACTATTGTGGCAACCCTGTGAAAAACATCCACATGCTGGAATGCTCCGAAGAAAATTGTCATTTCTGCAACAAATCCACTCAAACCTGGTAAACCTAAACTTGCTAAACCAGCAATTACATAAGCAACACCCAAAAATGGCATAACCTTCATTAACCCTCCCATTTCATTAATCATACGAGTATGGGTCCGACCATAAATCATGCCAATTAAAGCAAAGAAAAGTGCTGTCATCAATCCATGAGAAATCATTTGAAGTACAGCTCCATCCAACGCTGTTTTATTCATCATTAAGACAGCAAACAAAACTAATCCACAATGACTTACAGAAGAGTATGCATTGATGTATTTTAAATCTTTTTGAACTATTGCACCAAAAGCACCATAAACAACA
>CAIZXK010000692.1 GCA_903936865.1 uncultured Bacteroidales bacterium
ATCCAAGTCTCGTGTAAAAACTACTAGTTTAGCCGCTAATATAGATAAAAATTTATTAGACCAACCTTTGCGCGAGGCACGTGATGATTTTGAACGTATATTTTTTGATTTACCAAATTATTTTCAATATTTTTTTTTATTTAAATTTATTATTTGCTTACATAAACTGGAAATGGCTGAAATAGTTTTATCAGATTTAGCAGGCAATATGAAGTCCAAAAGAAAACTACGAGCCAAAAATAAAGACTATAAAGAGGTTCTAAAAATTAGATTTTTTGAGACGAACAAGATTTTTAAAACCGCAGTTTACTAATGTAAATGAGAACTTAGCGAAGCGTTATCATGAACACATTCAAAAAATTAATAAACTTGTGAATAATTTTAAAAATTGACGTTCAACGAAGAAAAAGCAATTTTTAGAAGTCCCGTATAGAATAACAATTAAAAAGTGTCAACTTAAAAATCTCATTGAAATTAATTTAACACCAGATATATAAATTTTCACTTCAGGAAAAATCAAAAGCAATTTATAGTATATAGCATTAATATTTAAAGCATTGCATTATCTCCATTTCAACTTTAAATTTTGTGTTGCTATTGAAGTTTTAATTCTTACCATATAAATACCAGCAGCTAAATTAAGTTTAGTAATAAACAGATTAGTATTGATTAATGATGTTTTAAAAACACTTTTACCACTAATCGCAAATAGTTCAATCTGTTGTATTTCTTCACCAATTTGAGCAATAATGTTAAGCTGTTCATTATTTTCAAATACTTTTACATCTGAAGAAGACAAGTTTGAATTTAAATTACTGAAACGTATAAAGAATCTACCTTGAAGATCTTCCGTTGGAAACTCAAAACTGTATTCAGTGTTTTCCGAAAGGTTGATTAACTTGCCTTTGTGTCGGTCTTCCAGGTAAACCTGATTGCTTGTTTCCAATGCAAATGCAGTGATTTTTGCTTTGTTCCCTGCAATGCCATTTATTCCCAACGGTATGATTGTCTGGGTATTTTCAATGGTATTGATTGTTAGCTTTTCACCTGTTTTAGCGTAAGAATACAATTCCAATAGATTGCCATTCAACATCTTTTCTGAGTCAAACTCTTCAAATCCTTGCTTTGCTGCCGTGTTTTTACAAATTACCAGCTCATCAGCACCTTCATCTGTTTCTGCTTTTAAACGCAACACTATTTCGGTGGATGCATCCTTATAGTAAGCAGAAGTGCTATGTGTTCTGGCTGATGGTGGAAAAGTCAGCTTAGGATTGGTATATATTGCTTTAACAAAGAAACCCTGAAATGGTGCAATGTATGGAGTAGTTCCTGCGGGAACTCCAACGTTTGATAATGCATTATAGGTTCTGAAGTAGGTAGCATTGGTTGTTGGAGCTATTGATGGAGATAAACTGTTATCCCACAAATACAACGTCTGATTTACATTGGTTTTGCCCATAAGTTTCCAGTTGATATAGGAGGTATAGGGATTTGCCATCAGATTCCAGCTTTGTGTTCCTGAAGTACCATTGTAAATTAGCGAATTGGTGTAATCAGATGTCAATAAACTGTAATACAAATTACCCGATAAAGTCATCGTATAGTTTACACTTGGTTTTATAGCATATCCTATTGTCGGTATTAAGTAAGAATAGGAAGAACTGATAATGGATTGCCAGTTACTACCATTATCATAAGGTTTTACCTGAAGGCTTCCTCCTACCGGAGCTAAATTAGCCATGGTCAGAAGATTTTTTTTGAAAGGAGTCCCAACTAAATGCCAACCATTGTTTAAATACCTTTTTGCAGTTGCAGGTAAATTAAAGGTATTACAAATTAATGAAGCACCAGAATTAATAATTAAACCCGATACACCAGCATTATTTATAATAGTGCCAATAACCGAAAATTTACTGCACTCTGACAAAATAAGTGAATTAGAATTATTTATTGTAATATTATTACCATTACCACTAATGGTAACTCCAAAGTTATGGCAACAATTTTCAAATGTAATGTTTTTATCAATAATTATGGTTCCCGATGTTAAAACTATGGTTTTGCCATTCAAGCTACAATCAAAGTGGATAATCCCATTACTGCAAACCATTGAAACAGCTTTTCTTAATGAACCTATTCCATCATCATTACAATTAGTTACATAAACATTAGAATCACAACTTCGAACAGTCAGAATTCCAGGAATAATATCAATATTGTAGTTTAAAGCAGTTCCATCAGAAAGATCAATTGGATATGTTCCGGGAGGAGAATCAAATTCGGCAATAGTACTTGATGTAATAGCCGGATTTATAACGCTTTCATTATCGCTGAACTTAAATCCTGAGTAATTAATTTCAAATGAAGGATTAGGGAAACCGAAGATACGTGAAGTGTCCATAGCAGTTACTGTTAAGGTTGCTGGAGTTACTTCAAGATTTCCGAAAATAGTATCCGTAATATAATTTGATGGTTGTTTCAGACTTAATCCTTCCGGTACTATATCATAATTACCAACATTAATCTGACTGTTGCTGAGAGGAGTACAGGTTATACTTCCGGTAAACACACTATCAAAATTATCTTCATATTTATATCCTGTTATGCTATCCGTATATAAAGGTGCCGTACCATATTCAACAGTTTTATCATCTGTTTTTAATGTTATCACTGCTGGCAATATGGTAACATGTCCTAAACCAAACGTTATTTCAAAATTATTAGAAAGAAGCGGACCGGGTACTATTGCCCAGACACCAACGGTATAGCCTGTAATCATGTTTATTGAATAGTATGTTTGCAACGTATCATCGCCAGTTATTGCTGCCAGATAATCCGTTGTGTCTACTATAATAGCAACATTACCATTGCTGTTGCTCGATGTATCGGTGCTGTTTATAAGACCCGAACCTCCAATATTCAGTTCCACACCATTGACTCCAACTCTTGCATTTACCCCAGCTCTTGCGTTTACTCCGGCTCTCGCATTAACTCCCGCTCTTGCGTTTACTCCGGCTCTTGCACTTGCAAGCGTAGTATTGTAAGGATCTTCCTGATAATCAAAAATTGATTGAACTGCAAAGTCAACAAACAGGGTTGTATCGTTTTCTAACCCATTTACACCTACTCTTGCATTAACTCCTGCTCTTGCGTTAACCCCGGCTCTTGCACTTACCAGAAAACTCATATCTACTAAATCACTGTCATTCAGATACCGTATAGTACTTATTGAGTTTACACCAACACGTGCATCTACCAATGCTATTGCATTGCTTAATTGTGATTGATGTTCGGCACTCAGTGAATTTAGAAATGTACTTTTTTCTGCTGCTGCAATATTAGAATCATCATAAGTATAATTAAAATGAAATTTCTGCCCGTCTATTTTATCTCCATATATAAATGTTGTATCCCTTGCTGTTATCGTAATCGGCATACGTTCAATGATTAATAGCCCCGGATGATTATTATCAGTAGTATTAAATATATAGTTATATAACTCATTCTGTGCTGTACTGAAAGGCCCGGCACTGGGATTAATAAAGTAAATACCCACATTACTCATGCTATTAGTTCCAGCTGGCAGATTAAAATGAATACTATCCAGTCCCAGATCTGTCAACGTTAGTCCGGCATCCTGTAATGATTGTCCATTAACCGTCACTGTTGCTGTGAATACAGGAAGTTCCTCCCCGAACTTCTTTGTCTTATTGTCTGCTGTAATTACTACTGTGTCGCGAATGGGTGTTGAAAAATAAAGAACATTTGAAAAACCACCGTCAAGCAAACTTGGTGAAATTGGTGCATTATAAACCTTTATTGGCGGATTGCCCGTAAAATCAGGAATATCTGCCGAAAGATGATTGCCATCGATAAATGTTGTTGTCAATGCAGTATCACGAAAGTAAATTACAGAATTACCGGTAAAAGATGTTCCACTTACAGTTAAAACAAATGAAGCTGTTCCGGGAGTAATGCCTGAGGGAACATCAAGTGATATGAGTTCGGGTGTTGGAGTTGCAAAATCAGATAATGCAGCATAAGCATCTATCAATCCATAGCCTGATACAACATCATATCCTGATGCATCCATATCAACTGCTGTACTCTGAAGTATTGATCGTATCTGTGCTGGCGTAAATGAATTATTATTAAATCTGATTCCGGCATGTTGCAGCAATGCTCCAACAGCAGCAGCATGAGGAGCTGCAGCAGAGGTTCCATAGAAATTCGGGAAGTAATCATTATCACAGTTAGGGCTGCCAAAATTAACTGTTGTGTTGAAGCCGTTGGGAGCAATTATATCGGGTTTGTTTCTCAGTGTGTTCTCCGTTATAGTTCCTCCTCTTGATGAAAATGTTGCGGTGTAAGCACTTGTGCTACTGCATTGATGGGTAACGGGATCCTCATTGAAATAATTTGCTGCTCCAACAGTAATAGCTCCGTCTGAATTAGCCTGTCCCACTATGGTTGATGTTCCCGTCTCGTATTCATTCTGAGTAAGTTTTCCACGGAAAACTATATATTTCAAACGTGAATTTGTTATCCCTGATGCTCTCACTATCATAAGGTTTGTCGTTGTTGTTGTTTTAACTACCAGAGGTAATACTTCATACGGATCATTTCCTGTATTTATCCGGTTATATCCTAAACGTGTATGCCCATTTTCATCAGTTAAATAGATATCAAAATCGTTTAATGCTCCGCTAGATGATCCGGCAAGAGAATAAAAATCATCATCCCACTGTAGTACAATGGTGTAATTTCCAGGAGCAAGTGTAACGCTCTGAAAAATATCGCCACCACCAAAATCATGTGCCATCCCAGTGATTCCGTCAGGGGGAGTTTGAGGTGTGAAAACGGATTCGTAAGATTGTGCATCAAAATTTCCAGCAGACGTAAAATAGGTAACACCCTGTGCGGTGACATCATTCACGGCTTTGGATACTGCTCCATCTTTAAAGAAAGGTTCGGTGATGTAAGTGATGTCATCACATATTACTTTGCAGCCCGCTGCCTGAAGTTCTTTTATTCCCAATGCAAAATTCTCTGAAGTTAGAAATCCTGTGCGGAAGGCAAGTGTCGCTTTTGGTGCTACATCATGGATAATCTGTAACATGGCTCTTCCTTCATCGGTTCGTCTTCCGTACGGATAATCTTTCAGCACCTGCACGGCTGTTAAGTCTCCATCCGGATTCCAGAGTCCGGGCAAGTCTCCGTTCGCCACATCTATTGAATCAGGGCGTCCGGGTAATGTGCAATAGCTGTCTGAGAGTACACCAATTTTAATGCCCTGTCCGTTTATTCCAAATGCTGTTCTGCTAATATCGGAACGTTGC